>DDCV01000086.1 GCA_002335845.1 Rickettsiales bacterium UBA1997
AAACCAAGATTGATGAATTATTAATCGACAATTCTTTTGAAAAGCAAGTCAGTAAGATTTGCCTCAATCTCTCTACGAAGAAAAGTAGCTCAGTATCAATAGGTAAATTGATTGGCGAAGATATTTATAATAAAATTACCAAGAAAGATGAATGCCTCAATAAGGATGAATCGGTCGTGGCATTAGGAATGGTAAGCAACATCATGATCCAAAGCAATGCCTCTTTGGATTTTACCAATACAACTCCAGAAGAAAGGCTCAATAAAATAAAACATGAGTTATCTGGGAATAATAAATATATTTACCCATTTTCTATTCAGAAAGATATTGCTGATTCTATAAGTTCAGAATCAGCAACGCTGAGCTTCTTAAGAAAGTCAGCATCAGGAATTTCAGTCGATACTATATCGAGTGAGGTTAATAAAATAAAAATTATCGATAATACCAACCTTCCTTTGCAAATTCTAAAAAACACTTCTTGGGAAATTCTAAAGAAATACGCAGATAGGGTAAATGCTGAAAGACCATCAAATCTAATAAAACGTGATGTTCAGGCTAAATATGCAACAATTTCCTGTTTTCTATATACCAAAAGACTAGAAATTGCCGATAACTTGGTAGAATTATTAATCCAAATAACTCACAAATTCTATATTAGAGCAGAAAAGAAAGTAGATCAGGAGTTTTTAAAGCAAGCTAAGAAACTTGGTATTAGAGTTAGAAATAAATTATTTAAAGAAATGGCTCAGGCAAGCCTTGATCACCCTGATAAAAAAGTAAGAGATGTCATTTACACAATAATTCCGGAGAAGCTATTATCAGATTTTGCCAATGAAGAAGATTTTATCGATGATAAGAAAGAAAAATTTATTATCATGAAATCTTCTTACGGTAATCACTACAGAAGAATATTATCACCAATATTAAATAACCTAGAATTCTGCTCCAATAACCCAGATAACAATGAAGTTCTAAAAGGTCTTAACATAGTAAAGGAATATATGGAAGGTAAAAAGCCAAATCTTCCAAATGATATTAAGGTGCCAATGGATAATATAATTCCAAAGAACTTACAGAGCCTAGTAACTGTAAATGGTAAAACTAACAAAATATATTACGAGCTTTACATATTGCAAATCCTCAGGAAGCGTCTCAAATGCAAAGATATTTGGGTTCAGAATTCACATTTTTATCAAGATCCTCATCAGGATTTACCAGGAGATTTTCAAGAAAAGAAAGAAGGCTATTTTAATTTATTAAGTCAGCCTACCAAGAATGAGAAATTCATCTCAGATATCCAATCAGAATTAGAGCTATGGCTCTCCACTTTTAATTCTGGTTTTAGTAAAAATAAGGATGTTGATATAATTAAGAAGAAAAAGAAATTTAAAATAAAGCTCGCTAAACTGGCAAGGCAGGATAATCCAAGAAATATTAAGGTTCTAAAAAACGAAATATTTGATCAATGGCCAGCTATAGATCTCTTAGATATTCTAAAAGAAGTGGATTTAGCAATTGATTTTACCTTAGGGTTTCAAACTATCGGCGAGAAGGAAAGAATCAAAAGATCTGATTTAAGAAAAAGAATATTATTATGCTTATTCGCCTATGGCACAAACATGGGTTTGAAGCATATTAGCTCAGTAAAAATTGATGATATTACTTACAATAAATTACAACATATCCAAAATTCCTACCTCACCACATCTAATCTCAAGAAAGCAATAATCAAAATAACTAATGCTATTATAGAAATTAGAGATCCCACAATATGGGGAACTTCAAACTCAATTTGCGCCTCCGATTCTACCCACTTTAAAACATGGGAGCAAAATCTAGTCACCGAATATCATATGAGATATGGAGGTATGGGTATTATGGCCTATTGGCATGTAGATAAAAAATCTTTATGCGTTTATTCTCAAGTCAAGAGAACGTCATCTTCTGAAGTTGCGTCAATGATAGAAGGAATTATACATCATTCGACCAATGCTGAGATCGATAGTAATTGCGTTGATACTCATGGGCAAAGCGTAATAGCTTTTGCATTTTCTAAGTTACTAAATTTTAACCTCCTTCCTAGATTAAAGTCTATTAGCACCCAGAAATTGCATGGTATCAATGATGATTGTAAGGAAAAATACCCTAATATCAGCGATATAATGCTAAAACCAATTAACTGGAGCCTGATTGCGCAATATTATGATTTAATAATTCAATATGCATTAGCCTTAAAATTAAAAACTACCCAGCCAGAAGCCATTTTAAAGATCTTTAACTCAGATGGAGTTAAGCCTCCAGTATATTATGCTCTACAAGAATTAGGGTTTGCCATGAAAACAATATTCTTATGCAAATATCTTCATAATAAAAGACTGAGACAAGAAATAGATGAAGCTTTAAATGTGGTTGAGAACTGGAACGGGGTGAATGATTTTATTTTTTATGCTAAAAAAGGCGTTATTTCTACCAACGATCCTGTTAACCAAGAATTAGCAATTTTATCACTCCATATTCTTCAGGGGTGTCTCGTCTACATAAATACCTTGATGCTTCAAAAGATCCTCAGTCAGCCCAAATGGCAAAATAAATTAACAAAAGAGGATAAAGAGCCATAAGCCCTCTTTTTCATGAAAATACTAATCCCTATGGAATATTTAAGCTTGATATGAAAAAGCGCATTAACTTTGAATTAGAGGCTAGATAATTATGGAATATATGACTGCAAAACAAAAAGCGAAACAAATTGCTAAATATTTCCGTCAAGAAAGGGCTGATTATCAATATATAAAATCAGTATTTAGACAATTGAGACAAGAGCTTGATATAACAGTTACAAAAACACCGAAAAAGCTACCTTATGTTCCGACAGGGGAAGAAATTAAGAAATATTACAATACGGTCTGGCAATCAAAGAATATGCAGCATGTAGTAATGATTAAAACCCTGCTTTACACGGGAATTAGAGTGACCGAGCTTATCAATGTTAAAATAAATGATATCGATATTGACGCTTGTCAAATCAAAATTAATCAAGGTAAGGGTAAAAAGGACAGAATAGTACCATTCCCACAATCATTCAAAGAAACCCTTGCGATGCATATAGAGTCAGCACTAAAGAAGGATGATGCTTATTTGCTCGAATCCAGCTGGAAGAAAAAATATAGCGATAGAGGAATAAGAAAAATATTAGAACATTACACCAAAGAAGCAGGCATAGAAAGAAGTATATCTCCTCATAAACTTCGGCATTTTTTATTCACTTGGATGAAAAAACAAAATATCGATGATGCTTTAATCCAACCTTATTCTGGTCATGATAGTAGATCGTCTCTTGAGATCTATTCCAAACTATCGATAAATGATGCTCAAAAGGAATATGATAAGGTTATAGGTAAATTTCCAGTTTAGAAAAAGAAGTTAAGAGGTGGGGGCTGATAAACAAAGGTTTCATGAGATTTCTACAGCCGAAAAATGGATTTGTTGCAGATTACCCCTAGTTATATTTTTTGATTATTTTTGCCTTAAAAGACAAAGAAGGTATATAGAAATATACATGGTAATTGCTATACAGACAAAATATTAAAATTAGAAATCGTTTCAATTTGATTTATATTAGAGTCAAATAATATTTATCACTTGCGGCAATTAATTTTTTATGATATGGTATTTTTCTTTTTTAATCAAAATTTAATTATCATATGGGAAAAGGGAATTATGGATATAATAACGCCGTTGGCGAATATGCCAGAAAGCAAGCTATTAAAGATCAAAAGTAAACTACCGTTGATGTTGCAGAAAATAGCGTAACCACTGCTGTTAATCAAGTTGATGCAGCTCTTTTACTACTAACAATTGCTACTTTAAACAATCAAATGCAGCAAGAAGCAAAAAGTAATACTCCTGGAAAAAGCAAAAATTCGGCAAGTAAATTAAGGGAAATACAAAAATCGCAAAAAACATTAAAAGAACAAGATGATGATTTATCTAAAACATCACAAGAAATAAGTCTTGGCAACAGAAAACTTTTAAGCGATGGATCAAATTCTTCTCAAGCAGAAATAGTAGCGACTAACGCAACTCAAATAGAAGCATCCTCAACTAGCGCCACCCAAGAAGATCGCTACGAGGATCGCATCATTGATTTGGGGGGAATGAAGGCCAAAGCTATTTTGCCTGTCGAAGGATCTATAGAATATCCTGATGTTATACTTGGTACAAATAAATATGCCGCATCGGAGTTTACTTTTGTTGTGGATGGTGGAATTGCCAATTATAAAACTTTAGCAGCTATTGGCATAAAGGATGATAAACTTATGCTGCAGTCTATAAATCCTGAAACTTATGCAATAAAGCAAGAGATTAACCTTATTGATCCAGAAAGATTAAAAATGTGGGGTTTAGATGATGATGATATGAAAGAAGTCAAAATAAATCCCGATTCTATAAAAAAGGTTTGTGTTGCTACTGTTAGCAAGCCAGAAGTAGCAATTAACAGAGATTCAACAAAAAAATTAAATGATACTGACCTTACCCAGCAAGATATAGATTCAAAAGCTGGCAATCTTGTTGCTATTTTTTCTGGCACAGTAACTTCTGACAAATATTTAGGTGGCGCTTTTCAGAATAATACCGATTATATATTTTTATCAAGTATTGCACAAATCGAATATATGAACACTAATGCAGCGCTTGGCTATCTCACTACAGATGTTCAAGGATTTTATGCAACAGAAACTAGATTATCTTTGTCTAGTGAAATAGGGGATCAAGTCAGTGAATCATTTTATATATCACAATTCCCTGATGAGGTAGGCTCTCTGTCGTTTTATGCTCATATAGAGCATAAAAACCAAACAATAGAAGAAGATGTAAGTTACAAAATCTTCAATGGATTTTCCTACGCTTCGCAGGTTTTTAACGGACATGATATCGGAATAAAACATTATGATATATTTTCTCACACAACATTTAAAAATCAGCAGGAGGCACTCTTGCAAGATCCTAAATATTTTGAAGGAATAACCACTGAGCCGCAAGATGTGGCAAGATTCTCAGATGGATCTCGCTTTGAAATATCAAAAAATAACAGTCAGTTAGTAACTAGGGTTTTAAAGAAAGATACACCAGCGATATCGACAACTCCAGCGCCACAATCAAAAANNAAAAATGATATTGTCGATGATGGGCAGCAAAAAAAAGAGGATACTGACAATAGTAAGAATGATAAAAATTTACCAGCTTATATAATTTTAGGGTCATCTATTGCTGCATCTTGTGCCGTAGTATCTGGTTTATATATCGCAGTAAGATCAGCAAATAGAGGGGCGACAAGTGGTTCTACTGACCAATGGATTGAAATGTCTAATATTCCGCCGGGTACTTCCGCCATTCCAGTCCAAGCTTTAGGGGTATCAAGAGGTCTAGGCACGGGGAGAGGTTAGTTTGATAGAAATTGCCAACTTTTATTAATAATTTAATCCATGGGGGATTTTAACACCAATTAGTACCTTAAAAACTTATAAAAATTAATTGGATTTTAACTTTATATATTAACCCGCTAGATAGCGGGTTAATATTGATTTAATTGGTGTTAATTACTTTTCTTGTCAACTAATCTATTTTTAGCAACCCAAGGCATTAAAGCGCGGAGTTTTTCGCCGACTTCTTCAATTTTATGGTCGCGACCTTTTTTTCTCAGGGCTTCAAGATTTTTCTTACCATTCTTGTTTTCCGCCATAAATTCACGCACAAACTCACCTGATTGGATTTCAGATAGAATCTTTTTCATTTCGGCTTTAGTTTTGCTATCGGCAACTCTTGGGCCACGAGTTAAGTCGCCATATTCAGCTGTATTTGAGATTGAGTAGCGCATATTAGCGATGCCGCCTTCATAAATTAAATCAACTATCAATTTCATTTCGTGCAAACACTCAAAATATGCCATTTCTGGAGCATATCCAGCTTCAACTAGAGTTTCAAAGCCATTTTGGATAAGTGCAGTTAAACCGCCGCATAAAACAGCCTGCTCGCCAAATAGATCGGTTTCGCATTCTTCTTTAAAAGTTGTTTCGATAATGCCTGATCTGCCGCCGCCAACTGCGCTAGCGTATGATAGAGCTATTTCTAAGGCTTTATTCGACTTATCTTGTGCAATTGCAACTAAACATGGAACGCCACCACCTTTAACATATTCGCCGCGCACAGTGTGACCTGGGCCTTTAGGAGCGATCATAAAAACATCAAGATCTTCTCTTGGCTTGATTAGTTCAAAATGAACATTTAAGCCATGAGCAAAAGCTAAAGCTGCGCCTTGTTGCAAATTGTCTTTTAGATCATTTTCATAAATTTCTGCTTGCAACTCATCTGGGGTAAGCATCATGATAATATCAGCCCATTTTGCTGCCTCTTGATTAGTTAAAACCTCAAAATTAGCATTTTGAGCCTTGGCAATTGAAGGTGAGCCTTCTTTTAGAGCGATTTTAACTTCTTTAACACCGCTATCGCGCAAATTTTGAGCGTGAGCGTGAGCTTGAGAGCCATAGCCAATTATGGCTATTTTTTTATTTTGGATAATGCTTAAATCAGCGTCTTTGTCGTAATATACTTTCATGAAATTTTATATTTATAATTATAAAAAAAGTTCTTAAAGAAATATGAGCTACATTAAACAATGTCAATATTATTCACCTGTGTTAAAGCTTCTTCGTTTATTTTTTATAATTTTATTAGCTAGTGCCAATATTTCTTATGCTAGATTTATTGATGATTTGGATCAAAATCTAGTGGATGATTCAAAGAGTTTTTTTAATCTTCATGCTAGAACTAGACTGGTTTCAGATTTAACAATTGATGATAATTATCAATCTAGTCAGCGACAAAATGAGTATAAGGATACTCGTTTTAAAAATAGAATTTATAGTAAATTTGCTATCAATAATAATTTATATTTAAGAACGCAATTTCGTGTGGAGCGCATGGATTCAAATGCAGAAATTGAGCGTAGAAATCAGCTCAATAGCGGTGGTGGATCAAGAAGTTTTGAAAATATCGGGGCTAATATTGAGGAGATTAATCTAAATTATAAAATTGGTAATTTAGCATTTAAAGCTGGAAAAACTAATCTAAACTTTGGCAAGGCTTGGTTTTGGGAAAGGGGAATGTGGGCTTATCAATTGCCCAGAAATTATAAGCAAACTGAAAAATTAGGACTTGGCACAATCTATAAAATTGGCAATGAATCAGTCAATGGCGCTTATAATTTTAGTTTTGTTGCTTTTAAGAATGATAGTAAAAATCTTGATAATTCAATCTTCACTAAGAGAGATAGCACTGCAAAATCAGAAAATAAAGTTGGAGATAGAACTGGTCTGAAATCCTATGTTGCAGCTTTGGATGTTGATCTTGATTTTGGTGAAAAATATAACGCCCAAGAAAAATTATCCTATCATTTTGCTTATATGAATCAAGAATTGCGTGATAAATCAATGGCTAATATTGACTATATTGCGCAAGATCAAGAGTCCCTAGCTTTTTCAATGCATTATATTTTGCCAATTTATCATAATTTCACTTTGGACGCCATGTATGAATTTGCTGATTTGCAAAATATTGATGGCAATTCAAATATTAGTCAAAGATACAACACAATTAGTGTTATTAATAGAATTTTTCAAAATTATAATATAACTCTAGCAAGTAGCAATCTTGTCAATAAGGAGGCAAATGCCTTGGGCTTTGATCAGATTTTATCGGAGATATCGGTGGGTTATGAATTAAAAAATAATAAATTTTTTGATAATTTGCTGTTGCAAATGGGTTATAAAAATCAAAGAATCGATTATAAAAATCGAATAGATAAGCAAAATAGCATTGGCTTGTTGATAAGATATATTAAATATTTTTAAAAGACTCCTGCAAATCATCGAAATTGGATGATTTGCAGGAGTCTTTTTAATGCGTGATTAAAAAAATATGAGCTCCAGCAAAGATTTATTATTAGCGATACCAAAGGGTAGAATTTTAAAAGATTTAAATCCTATTTTTTCCAAAATTGGGCTGAAAATAGAAGATGAATTTTATAATGATGATACGCGCCAGCTAACTTTTGCAACAAATCTCAAAAATCTTAAAATAATCAAAGTTAGATCTTTTGATGTCGCTACTTTTGTCAAATTTGGCGTTGCTGATATTGGCATTGCTGGTCTTGATGTTATTGAAGAATTTGAATCAAAAATGATTTATCGCTTATTAGATCTAAATATAGGCTCTTGTCGCTTATCTGTGGCTGGCTGCGATGATAAGCAGGTGGATTTTGATAAAATAAGTCACATTACCATCGCGACAAAATATATCAATCTTACCAATAAATTCTTTGCGCAAAAATCCATTCAAGCTGAAACCATCAAGCTCAACGGCGCCATTGAAATTGCGCCTAAAATTGGCCTTAGTGATTTTATTGTTGATTTGGTGGATAGTGGGCAAACGCTAAAAGCTAATAATATGAGAGAAATACTAAAAATTCTTGATGTCACTTCATTTTTAATTGCTAATAAAACATCTTTTAGCACAAAAAATGAAGAGATAAATCAAATTGTTAATAGATTTCAGCAATTATAAATAGTGTTAAGATCAGCCCTTAAAAACATTTTAACGCTTATAATTATAGTTAATGCTATATTGAGCCCCACCCTATCTCATGCCAACCAAAATGAAGGCGATGTTTATGATGGCGTCAGAGATATTGGTTATGATGAAGATAAAAATAGATGTGACACCGGAAATATCTCTCCCTTTGATAAAAAATTAAGAGTTACGGAAGATTATAATTTTAATTTATCCAATGATTATTGCACTGCTTACGCCTCTAGCTGGGGTGCAAGAATTGGATCGGCAATAATTGCTAAAATGGTTGCCTGTCCAGGTATCAAGTTAAAACGTTCTAAATGGCCATCTTTTTTATGGATTACAAATCAATTCAAGGGGGCTCAACAATGTGTAAAAATATCGTCCGAGGCTTACAGCCTTGCTACAACTTGCTATAATACTGGTGTTTCATGTCCTGCTGCAGCTTTGAAGTCTACCGCAGCAACAGCATGCTGCTCTTCAGCTTCCCAATATACAACTACTCTTGCCGGAGCAACCGCTGAACTTGGAACTATCTATGGAGTTGCCGAAAATGAGACTAATGATGTGCAAATTTGTGGCAAGGATTGGCAAACATGGAGGAATGAAGAGACGGATACCAGCTCTAAAGGTGTGTGGATAAATAAAAAGGGGCCTTATCAGCTATGTTTGGATGTTTTATTTTTACATGATGGAAATTTTGAAGATGCTAAAAAGGAGCATCCCGATGTTTATAATATAAAATTTAATAACAAAAACTTAAAAAACTATTGCAAGGATAAAGGCTATAAATGGCGTTATGATGAGGGTGAGGTTAGGATGGTTGAAGATGATGGCGCTGTTTCTAATAAAGCTAAGGAGCGCGCAATATCAAACCAATTTTATCGCGAGTTTATTTATGGCGGCATTGAGCATATGGATAAATCATGCGAAAATCCTATAGCAGATACAGATTATTTTGATAGGGCTTTTGGATATAAGTCGAAAGGTGATAATAAATATCAAAGATATTATATGACTGGTCCGGGTGAGAATTTCTCCCCCAATTTTGCTTGTAGCCGTTTCTCTCCGAGAGATGTAACTAAAAGAGAAGCGATGAAGGATAGCTATAATTGCTGCGTTCAAAGAGCTGAAGAAACTATTTGCCTTGATCATGGCGATGATGCAGATGGAAAAAATATAAAATTCTGCCAAGAAAATACTAAATGCTCAGTAGATGGTGCTTCTGTAGATATCGGGTCAGTGAACATAGATCCTAAAATTATTTCATATAAAATCTATCGCAGTATTAGTAACCCACAATATTTGTGCGCCAAATCATATTCGCTATGTCCTTATAATTTTACAGTTGGGCTGGGTACAGAGTTTTTTGAAAGCGATAATAATGGCGGTTATGTTAATCATTGTCAGTATCTTAATCATTGCAGCAAAACATCACATTATAGCGCTGGATATATACCTTCTTTTGATGGCAAGGGCGCACGCTACATATCGAGTGCTTGCCAAGATATGCAAGGTGATTCGCAATTTAATTATAGTTTTGAGATAGATGTAGCGCCGGAGCAAATTAGAAATTTTACCGCTCCAATTGCGCAATGTTTCACCGAAACAATCACCAATTTTTTGCTTAATAAAGCTGGAAATAGCAAATGCAGTAGTGCCGCAGAATTTCCTAATCGTGGCGGAATTTGCGCTAGCGGAAATTATGAATATCAAAAAGGCCAATATCTTTCGCAAGATCCTTCAATTCTTGAGGTTATAAGAGATAATCTCAAAAATATCATTAAAATATCTCTGGTTTTGGCTATAGTGTTTTTTGGCATTGCGATGATGCTAGCCATGCCCAAGATGCCAGAGCGTAAAGCTATTATGATTTTTGTCGTGAAATTGGCCTTTGTGATGTATTTTGTGATTGGCGATGCTTGGCAAACTATTTTTATTGAAGGTGTTTTGGGTAGTTCGCACGTTATGTCCAACCTAACATTTCGCTCTTATGAAGGAGTTTATGATGAGGTAATTGAGGAGCGAAAAAACTCCGCGCTGACTAATGATATTGATTATCAAAATGATAAAATAGCTCTTTGTGGCAGTGATAGCGAATGGAATTCTCTGGCAATATGCACTATTGCCAATGACTCTGGCGGGGTCAATGGTGAATATAAAACTCTTTTAGATGCGAAATCAAATCTTGAGACTCAAAAATCAAGAATAGAAACTGAAATTGAGGGTTTAAGGCAAGAATTAGTAGGCGCTGAATTAGCTTTAGATAATGCAGAGCAAAATAAAATAGCTGAAAAAGATCGTATTAGCAGCTTGGCAACAAGTAACTTACAAAACTTAATTGATAGCACTTCATCTCTTACAGCTCCAAATAGTCAAACTCTTGAGATTGAAATTGCTGCAATAAATACCAGAATTTCAAATTTTAATAACAACAACAGTCCAACAGCATCAATACCAGCAATACCAGAAATACCAAATTTGGGAAGTGATGCTGCTGCAGAAGAGGGCAATATAATTTTAGAGGCCGGAGTTGATAAAACTAGCAATACCTCAGGACACATCTTTGATGAAGGAAAGAATATCGCTGCAGCTCAAAGTGCGCTTGAGGCTGCAGTGGCAAATTATAATTTAGAACAAGAGAAGTTAGCGATTGCTCAAAGGCAGGTAGCGCTAAATGCTGCTGTAGCAAATGCAACGGATCCTGCCTCGGCTCAAGAAGATGTAGATGATGCTAGAGACATTTTGCATAAAAGATTGATAAATGTTGCTTACATAGATCGTTCAGCAGCGACAAATTATATTGATAGTAATCTAAGCGGAGATGATAAAAGCAATGCTACAAATGCTATTGAGATCGGTGCATATCCTTTAACAAGAGGTGCCTATGGAATTGATGGTTATACACAGGCCGTAGAAGGCGATTTAAAAAAGGGTCATGATTTCAATAATATAATAGAATATAAAACCCTGATAGAAAGAGATGAAACAGTTCGTCATGCTAATATATCGCAAGGTACATCACAATGGTACTATGCTACTAAGAGCCTGCTAAGGCTAACAGATGCAACTAGTATGCAGGTTTTTATAGATTACTTTATGTCAGATAATACAAGTTGTAATATCTATGATACCGATGATACCGATGATACTATTCAGGAAAGAGAAGCTTGTTATTATTACGATTTGATACATCCAATGCAAGGAAACATAATATATAGAGTTGGATCTTTAATAATATTAAAAGATGCCATATATGATTATGAAAATTGTGTTGAAAGATCTGAGTGTGTGCGTCTCACTAGTAGCACGCTAAGTGATTTACTTGGAGCTGGTGCTGGCTCACTGCAAGAAGCTAAGTCGGAGCTTGATAATAAAAAGACTGTTTTGGAGACTGTTTTGGCCGCAGTGCAATCAGCTAAAGCAGAAAATGATGCCGAGCAGGCGGCGATAGACCAGCTAATTCAGGGTTTTGTTAATAACAGCCCGCCAGCAACAGTTGAAAATATTACAGATGAAATAAATCAAATTGTAGCAGCTATTGAGCAAGGCACATTTACGCCAGCCAATGATCCGGCCCCAGGTCAAGCGGTGATAGATGCGAGGAGCGCTCTTTTGCAACAAAGAGAAAATTTATTAGATAATAGAATTAGCTTTTTCGAAGATTTATCACAATACGAAGAAGATTTAGCTAATTATGAATCGCAGAAAGCAATTGATATTGCTGATCTTATATCGCAAATACAAGATGCAGCAAGATGCTATTGCAAAGATAATAGTATAAATCTTGGTGATGATGCAAATGCGGTAATTAGTTCAATACCAACAACTCTAAATTGCGATAGCACCCTTAGCACACAAACTATTGCTAATGATTGCACTAATTTTGATCAGCTAA
>DDCV01000123.1 GCA_002335845.1 Rickettsiales bacterium UBA1997
CCATAACCTTCTTTTTCGTTCATAGGAGAATGATGCTTAACGCCACTAAAATGAGATCTATGATAGAAATCCATGTCAATTTCTGATTTAATATACTCACAAGCTTTGAATGTGGCATGATTTATCATATTTAAACCATGAGCGTCAGCAGTATTATATTTAAACTTCAGAATATAGTTATCTGCCACGATTGTATGTTCAATACTAAGTAAAGTTGTGTGCCTACTGTCTTCTTCGGCTATTTTCTTAATTTTATCATAATTTTTTTCAACAAAATCATGAATCTTCATATATTCCTCCTCATCCTTAAATGGAAACATAGGACTTATATGTATTACATTCGATATAATTTCAGTTTTAATTGGATCTGAGAATTTTAGAAGCTTTGCCCCGAAATCATAGGTTGAGATTAAGGCTCCCTCTGTTGTTGCTAAGGGAACGTAGAAATCACCTGATGCATTCTTTCCGTCTATTGATAAAGGGCCGATAAGACCAATAGGAACTTGAGCTAATCCGATATAATTTTCTATGTTGCCTTTTAATTGATCAGGGGGGTATGATAAGGTGTTGATGTGCTTTAAGTCCAGGCCTAGCAGATCGTTTAAGTGCGACACTTTCTTAGAAACTTGTTCTTGCATATAATCTTTTCTGATTTTTTGCAATTCAACAGAATTTGGGGATGAATCTCTAACTACTTTTTTTTGCCCGATTTTCTTTGAAAACGAGGTTGCTATTTTATCGTAAAACATAAAACCCTGGATCATTTAATTAATAATCTTTATACTATCATCATCATAATGTATATTTCAATTTTAAAGTTCACAATAGCCGATCATTGATTGTGAGCCCTTATTGTCTTGACGTCAACGATAAAAAGTTGTATAATTAATAATGACATTCATGTATTAGTAAAAATATTATGACATATTTAAGCTTTTTTTTATTTATTATATTTGTGTCGTACGCCTTGGTGTCGACAAGTATTCTATATAAAAATTATAAGAAACCTATAATTATCGTTGGTACCATAATGGGTTATTTTATATCCCTTTGGTCTCTCGGACTCTTGCTGACGATAAACGCTAAAGATGCTGAAACCGCTATGTTTTGGGGAATGATGCATAATAGGACAGCAATCTTTATTGCCCCTCTTTTTATTCATTTTGTTTATCTATTTTTAGATCAAAAATCATTTATAATCAAAGCTAGTTATACGATAGCAAGTGTGTTTTTTGGAATAACTTTCCTATTCCCTGATCATTTCATACCAAAAGTTCAGGCAATTTCTTCTTTTGACTACTATGTAAAGGGCGGAGCTTTATTTATGGTTTTCTTTGCTCTATACAACATTTTTTCAATGATAGGCTGTGGCAAGCTATTTTTAGCTTTAAAGACTGCTGACAAAGTCAAAAGAAAACAAATATTCTACATCCTATTCGGATTCTTAGCAGGTCTATTGGGTGGCGGAACAACCTTCCCACTAACTTTTGAAATTAACATTTTCCCATTTGGAGTTGCTTTGGTTATTTTGTATCAAATATCCATATTCTATGTGATTTTGATACATAATATAACTGATGTTTCTGTTGTAGTTAGGGAGGGGATCACGAAGTTACTATCTATCCTTTTACTGTTGATGGCTTATTATGGATTATTTCACGGATATAAATCCTTAGTAAACGACATTGATATTTCAATATTTTCACTATTTAACGTGATATATTTGATATTTGCCTGTGAATCATATAGATGCCTTAATCTGAAATTGGGTAACCTTTCAAAACAAATAATTAAAAGGCCTTATGATTACGATAAAGTAATAGCGGTTATTTCTAGAAAATTAAATGGTGCATCAACTATTGACCAATCAATCAAAACCTTAAAAAGCATTTTTCATAGAGATATTAAGTTAAATGTGAATTCCATTTATGTATCTCAAAAATTCTTTAGTAAGAATCAAAACATCAACTCCTTAATTGAATTTGACTCAAACTATAAAAAAGGAAAAGCAAAGAAAATACTAACCAATCGAGACAGATTATTTGATTCTATATCCAAAAGAGGTTCATTCATTGAATATGATAATGTAGGAAAAAGAATGCAACTGGAACTAGATAAAAAAGAAAGCCACGCCTGTATTCCTTTTGTAAGCAGAAATGATATTTTGGGATTAATATTTATAAGTGGTAGATCAGAAAAAGGACATTTTAATTCTGATGATATTTTGTTATTCAATAACCTTTCTACTAAATTTGGTCTCATACTAGACAGGATTAAAGCTTATAAAAAAGTATCTGACCAAAAAGAGAGTTTTCTTGAAGAAAAAATTACACTAGCAAGATCACTAGCTGGATCAATTGCTCATGAGGTTAGAAACCCCCTTAATGCATTATCAAGGATATCTTCTCAAATAGAGAAGAACGCAAAAAAACTAGCTTCTAGTAATCTTGAGGATGGTAAAAAAGAGCTTGCAGAATTGACATCTCTGGCCTCCAAGTCAATCAATAGAACCAACCAAATTATAGATATTACCTTAGGTGACTTGAGGGGTGATAAAATTGATAAATCAAAGTTTGCCTTACTTTCATCAAATGAAGCGGTCAAAAATGCTCTAGATGAATATAGCTATGAAGATGAGCAAGAAAAATCGAGGGTTGTTTTTGAAAAAAGAGAAGATTTTGAATTCAAGGGTGACGAAACTATGTTTGTTTATGTAGTTTTTAATTTAGTAAAAAATGCCCTCTACTATCTGAAGGAATACCCTAGCTCACAAATAACCATCAGTAGCATTCTTTCAGAAAGTGAAGATAGCTATAATCAAATTATCATCAAGGATACAGGACCAGGAATTCCAAAAAATAAGCTAGAATCAATTTTTGATAGTTTTGTAACATCAGGAAAAGCAGGAGGAACTGGCCTTGGTTTACCATTTTGTCGAAGAGTAATGGATTCGTTTGGAGGAAAAATAAAATGCGAATCAGAGACGAATGAATATACAAAATTTATTTTATCCTTCCCTAAGATGACCGCAGAAGAGGCAGATGCTATTAAATATAAGCAAGAAGAAGTTGGAGGATCTATAAAGTTAATGCTAGTTGATGATCAGGAATTTATTTTAGAAGCGGTTGAAAGATCTATAAACAATCACATCAAGGATATTACTATCAATAAAGTACGTGATGGTCAGCAGGCTCTTGAGGCCATAGAGAGAGGAGAAAATTATGACTTAATATTAATGGATATTGAGATGCCAATAATGAATGGAACGGAGGCTTCTAAGGCAATTAGGGTTATTGATAGGAAAGTTCCAATATTAGCCTACACGTCGTCCTTAGGGGCTAAAGAAAGAGCTTTATCGGCTGGCATGAATGAGTATATATCAAAATCACAAACAATAGAAGTTTTGATACGAAATATATGTAAATGGAATTTAATTAAATACATACCAAATATTAAAGAATTAGAAACTTCAAACCAAAAAACGAAGAGGATCTTGCTGGCTGACGATCAAGGTGTAAATCGATTAATGTTAAAAAGAGTATTAACAGACAATGGTTTTGAAGTTGATTGTGCTGAGGATGGTAAGGAGTTAATGGATAAGTATATTGATCAAATTAAAAATAATACAAAATACGATGCCATAATTGCTGACGTATTTATGCCAACCATGACGGGAACTCAGGCCACTAAGGAAATATTAAAATATAACAAGAAAAATAAGGTTGAACATCCAGCACCGATTATTGCATATACAGGTAATTCCGGAAAAGAAGACATTCACAAATACTTAAACTCAGGAATGAATGATTATATCGTCAAGACTGATCATGATGACGTTCATCTGGTGAGGTTAATTAATTTCTGGATATATCATAGCCAACTATCCCTTTAAATAAAAGAGGCTATAAAATAACAATCGTGGAATATTGTATATATCTAATGTTGTTAGTTCGCAAAATTTTTTGCCTACCAAAAAACACATCGCGAACTTTCGTGACCTCTTGTTAACCCACTTGAAGCCTTATAAATATTGGCTCCACAAAACAGAGTGAGGGTTCGCACGGAGCCCCATTCGCTCCACCAAATTCAAATAGACAAACCATCTCTCCTTTATTTTTCTGTTATTTTAAAACCAACCTCCTAAGCCCAGTACAGGAGGGCTTCTGGCAATTCACATTTCCAAAACAACAGGTCACAGCAACTAACAAAATTTACCAATTTTTACTAAAATCAGGGTAAAATTCTCTCTCTTTCTCTAGCCAACAGGTCACGCTCGTTTTTGGACCTATTCGGTAAATACTGGCTTTGCAGGATTTTGGTCAAACTTCTTCGATCGGGTAGCGAATGTATTTTTGGTGGTTTCTTCAAACTTTTTTATCGTAATTACCTGTTGAGTATTTCTAAACTTATGGTAATTTTTAATCTTAAAAACCAATTAATTGGCTTAAAAATAATGAAAAAGATAAAAAATAACCAAGTTTCCAAAAGTAATACAATTGCAAAAGTTAGAGAATTAATAGATCATCTAACAGAGAAGGAGTTGATGATTGCCAATAAGCTAATAGTTGATAAATTGAAATTTTTGCAAAAATCAAAATCCCTACAAGCAATGTCTAATTTTTGCATTGGAGATACTGTATATTTTGAAAAAGATTATGAGATGGTAACTGGAATAGTAACAAAGCTAAATCAAAAAACAGTATCAATTGAAACTGAAGATGGAATTGGGTGGAATGTAGCCCCTAGTTTTTTGAAGAGATATGTTGATGTTAACTAAGAATAGATATGTTAAAGTGGCTACAAATAAAGTTTTTCTAGCCTTAATTATTAATACGAACAATTTTTAACTTAACCAATAATTATCCAATGAAATACGCAATTTTAACAATTATTTTAATTTGTACTAGCTGCTCAACTACGAATATTTCAAAATTTCCTAACTCCAAAAACAAGGAAGAGGCAGAAGTTTATATATACAGAACACCTAGCTTTGCCGCAGGTGGCTCCAAAGCAATATTCGGTGCAAATATAGAAAATTACGTAGTCTTAGGAAATGGAGATTATTCAAAATTAAGACTTAAATCAGGTCAGTACAATTTCTTTGTTAAGGATAAGCCATTTATGGATTTAATAAGTATCAAGGGCGATCCTTATTCTAAAGAAATTTCCTTAAGAAAGCGTGACAAGAAATGCCTGTCAATTTATCCAAATAAGAAAAAAATAGTAACTGATGCTGTAATAGGTATACCTTCTACCTTGGGCTCTATATTTAAGTTAGAAGAAATTCAGTGCCCAAAACAGGAGGGAGTAATAGATGGCAAGCAATATAAATTACAATCTGTGCAATATGAATAATCTTGAAATAGGTCTCACACTATTTTTGGAATAGGCTTGGCAAAAACTGACCTCAAAGGATTTTGGTCAAACCTTTGACTATTTTTATTTAAAATTCTTGCATTTGAAACAGACGACCTTTTTCCCCTTGGTCGTGAAGTTTTTTAATAACCTCATCTTCATCCCAAGTAAGTCTAGAGCCATCCCGATCTACTGGCCAATCAGAATCTATGGTTGTTATGATGTGCTGTATTTTATATTTAAAGCAGTTTTCCCTTATGAATTGTAGCAATTTAGTTTTTTTTCTATTATCTAAACCTTCTAAAATTCCATCATGATATGCAAAATGAAAGAATCCTCTATCTGCATGAATTATTAATACAGCTAGGTCAAAAGCTGCACAAAGGAGCCTTTTATATGAGGTTCCTTTATTTTGACTCGTTTTTACCCCAGAGGAATCAACAATTTCTGCATTGAATTCGATATTATTGTTTTTATTTACTGTAATAGATATAACTGCATCTTCATTTATAATATCTTTAACAATCTCACTAAACTTCAATCTAATTGAACTATAAATATCATTTCCCTTATTAACAACCGATGTAATTTCATCAACCAGATTCTCCTTTTCCTTTTCAAGCTGTTTAGTAAGCTTACTGTTCTCCGAAATTCTTTCTGATATTTCAAGCTTCTTTTTTAAAAGTTCTATTTTTGTTTTGGAATCAATCAGCTCCTTCTGCACACTTTTATATTTAATAAAAATATTTGTCTCTTGGAGAAATGACGTATACTGACCTCTTTTTGTATTTAAATCTTTTAGCTCTAAATCCAAGATTTTAATACGCTCTAAGGATTCTTTTAATTGCTCTTGAAGAAATCTTTTTCTTTCAGTTGTAATTTTTTTATTGAAGCCAACCAGATCTTCATAATCTTTTTTGATTTGCTCTCCAAAATAGATGGACGATTCTTCAAAAATCTTTCTAACACTATTTAAATTAAATGTAGTATTATCCGACAGCTGTTTTTGGATTTTATCTACTTCGTAATTAAGGGCATAGCTTTGCTCATTTAAATCAGCCATTCTACTTCCAACTTCCTCAATCAACTCTTTTTGAACTTCATTTTCTTTAAAAAGAAAGTCAAACTTATCTAACTTTTCTTCTTGCTCACCAATACCCTGTTCAGCAATAGCAAGAATACCTCTGATTTTATCTTGAGAGTCAATATCTCCTGGATAATCTTTCTTTATATACTCCAGTTCCTGTTGTTTTTCTTCAATTTTTTCTTCTACTTCATATTTCTTTTTTATTATTTCTCCATCAAATCCTAAAATATGAAAAAGATAAGGTTTCCAATCTTTATGCTTTCCTAGAAATTTTGATAATTGAAAAACATCATTGTAATCTTGCTGTAAGCGTAAAAAATAGGAAATTCCCTTTCTATAATCCCATGGTCTAATAGCTGATAATTTCAAAAAACTATCAAGTAACTTGTTTGCCTTTTCTATAGGAACATTTACATGATCCCATTCACCATCAGATAATGATCTAAGTGACTGTTGTTTTGTTGTTGTTTTTTTAAAGGTAATTTTTGAATTGTTATTAACAGACCTTTTTATTGTTAGGTATGTGCCTCCTTCAACTTTGACTTCAAGAAAAAATACAAAACTTTTAAATAAGTCAAGATGTTTAAAGAGAAAGAAATTAGAACTCCTCTCTTTGAGCATCATAAAATCAATAAGGTCTGCAAGGGTTGATTTTCCTAGGTTATGAGTGTCGTTATCTTGATTGTCAATATCTTTTATCTCAGCAAAAACAATATTTAGTCCATCCTCTCGGAAGTCTATGTCTGAAAAAATATTTGGTTGATTAGAATATATTTTACTAAGCTGCATGTTGTTTTATGTACTCAAATGAATCTGTTTTTATATGATATTCCAAAACCCCAAGTAAGTGGAGCATATTAACTGCTGGTAGAAATGTGCACTTTACTTCAATGCATTTTTTTTCATTATTAAATTTTTTACATAGAACGCTTAACAATTTGTTGTGCTCAATGATTCTGTTCTTTTTTAATATTCTTAATATTTGAGCAGAAAGGTTTAGTACGGATATATCAAGATTCATATGTTTATTAGGCTTAAGCATTTCTTTTTTCTCCAATATCACAATTCCAATACATGTAATGCAAAAATGTTCTTGCTAGTACTCTGTGTTTTTTTAAATCACCATCCCTTTGGATGAG
>DDCV01000068.1 GCA_002335845.1 Rickettsiales bacterium UBA1997
CTTGAAAATATTGATTTGTGGGGCTGTAGAAATATTGTTGATCTAAACCTAGCTGGGATTAATCTTGGCAAGCTCAAAGACATTGATCTTGGATATTCATATATAAACTCAGCTGATTTACAAGAGATTCTTAAGAAGGCTCCTAATCTTGAAAATATTAATTTGGGGGGCTGTGACGATATTGCAACTGAGGACAGAAAAACATTCAATAAGAGTGAAATAGCTTCGCTAAAGGATAAGTTAGGCATAAAAGGTACCTCACCTCCTCTTACATCAACTGCAGTAACATCTGCCGCTACAATTTCTAGCGGCCCTGCTGCACGCTCTATTTAAGGAAACTTAGCTATTAGGCGGCACTAAAACTAAAGATCCCATAGTTTTTCTTGATTCCAAATCACTATGAGCTTTGGCTATGTCTTTAAATTCATAGGTTGTGATTTGCGGCTTAACAATGCCTCTTTCTACAATTGAAAAAGCTTCATTGGCTGATAAGGCAAGTTCAATTCTATTAGATTTATACATGGCCATAGTTGGCCTGGTTATGTAAAGCGAATTTGTAAATAAATGATTTAAATCTAATGGAGAAGTTGAGCCCGAAGCTTCGCCATAACTTACGCACATTCCCATTGGCCACAGGCAATTCAATGATTTTTCTAAGGTATCTTTACCAACACCATCATAAACCAAGCCAACACCGCTATGATCGGTAATTTCAGCAATTCTTTGCACAAAATCCTCCTTACTGTAATTTATCACATGATCGCAGCCCAGGCTTTTAGCAAATGCAATTTTGTCTTCACTCCCCACCGTACCAAAAACCTCCAAACCAAGATGCTTGGCCCATTGACATAGCATGTGACCAACTCCGCCGGCTACAGCATGTATTAATATCTTCTTAGCTCTTTTAGCAATGTAAACACGATGTAGCAAAGCGTGAGCCATCAATCCCTTGTGCAAAACAGCAGCAACCTGAATATCTGTTAATTTATTTTGCGCACCGATAATAAGATTTTCTGGCAAAGCTCTTTTTTGACAATAAGCACCAATCCCGCCAGTGGCATAGGCAACTCTTTCGCCTTCTCTAAAGTTCTTAACCTTGCTGCCAACAGCCTCAATGTAGCCACAAGCCTCCATGCCTAAAGTTGCAGGCATATTTGATATTTTATACTGCCCTTTGCGAAAACAAATATCAAAAAAATTAATACCGATAGCAGCCTGCCTAATTAAAACTTCATTGGCTCTTATCTTCGGCGAATCTACTTTAACAATCTTGAGATCCTTAGCCTTGCCATATTTGGCAAGAGAAATTGCTTGCATTTCCATTTCGCAGACTATTTAAATTTTTAAAATCTTGGCTAAATTCATGTAATTAATAAGTAAATGCAACATCAAAATCTTTTCGTATTTGATATTGAAACAATTCCCGATATCAATGCTGCAAAAAATCTTCTTAATCTGCCAGATGGCTCTAAACAGGAGCTAAGAGATGGCTTAGAAAAATATCACCTCGATATCACCAATCAGAAAAACTCTTTTTTGCGACAGCCTTTTCATCAGATTGTGGCTATTGGTTTTTTGGAAGCCGAGATTGTAAGAGATTTTGACGGCAATGAATTTTATAAAATAGTCGAAATAAGATGTGGTGGCAATATTGACACGCTAGAAAATGAATTGGTTTTAGGATTCTTTAGTCACCTAAAAAAAATTCAGCCTAGATTTGTGAGCTTCAACGGTCGCGGCTTTGATATGCCAGTGTTAAAATATGCCGCCATGAAGCACGAAGTTGAGGCGGGTTGGTTTTATAAAATGGGAGATAAGTGGAATAATTACAATCAACGCTATTCCCTAGATTGGCATTGCGATTTAGCCGAAGCTTTTAGTGATTTTGGCGCTTCAGCAAGAGTTAAAATGAATGAATTATGCGCCGCCTTTGGCTTTCCTGGCAAAATTGATGTTGACGGCTCTCAAGTCATGCAAATGCATGATGCTGGCAAAATAAAAGAAATCAGAGATTATTGTGAAAGCGATGTCATTAACACCTATCTTCTTTACCTAATTTATCAACATCACAATGGATCACTATCCAAGGCCTCTTATCATAAATGCAAAAAAGAGTTGAAAGATTTCTTACAAAGCAAATTAGAGTTGAAACCTCATTTCAAAGATTTTATTAATTTTGTATAATATCAACTCCCATCTTTGAAATTTGTGCGCGGCTTAATATTTACTAATTAATTTACATAAAAATTATGAAAAAAAGCTTTGTTAAATCTTTAGCTGCTGGCATCATTGGCCTAAGCTTAGCAACATCTTGCTCTATGATGTCGGGCAAAAATTCCCATAAATGTGGCGGGAAAAATAGCTGCTCAGCCAATGGTTGCAAATCAAAAAAATCTGATTCTTCTCATAAATGTGGCTCTAATGGTTGCAAATCAGCCAAAAAATAAAATATTTGACAAGCAAGTTCCAACTCAAAAAGTTGGGCTTGGCTTGCGTCAAAATTTTATTAAAAAAATTATTCAAAACCCCAAAGAAATATCGCAAAAAATTGGCTGGCTTGAGGCACATAGCGAAAATCATTACGCCAATGGTGGCCCTGCGATTAAAGCCTTAGAAAAAATTAGACAAGATTTTCCCATATCCCTACATTCCGTTGGCAATTCACTAGGCTCTGCTAGTGGACTAGATTTAGATCATTTACAAAAATTAAAGAATTTAATAAATATTATTGAGCCATTCTTGGTTTCAGATCATATTTCGTGGGGCCGAGTTGAAAATAACCACATGAATGATTTGCTACCCATTCCATACAATAGCGAAGCCTTAAAAATAATTTGTAAAAATATTGAAATCATGCAAGATTTCTTGCAAAGAGAGATTTTGGTTGAAAACCCATCAGCCTATATTTCTTTTCAAAATGACGAGATGAAAGAAGATGAATTTATTAATCAAATAACCCAAAAAACTGGCTGCAAATTGCTGCTCGATATTAACAATATTTTTGTTAGCTCTCATAATAATCTAAGCTTTGATCCAGAACAATATTTGCAAAATATTGACCAAAGCTCCGTGGCAGAAATTCATTTAGCTGGGCATTTTAAAAGCAATATTTATAGCAAATCACTCAATAGAAATTTATTAATCGATACCCATAATGATGTGGTTTGTGACGAGGTTTGGAATTTATACAAAATAGCCAATAGGAAATTTTTAAATATTCCAACCCTAATTGAGTGGGATCAGGATTTTCCTGAGTTTAATATTTTGCTAGATGAAGTTGAGAAAGCCAAGAATATTGCAAAAACATCATGAAAATTAATCATCTACAAAAAATCTTTGCTAACCATATTTATAAAAAAACCAATCAAGATATTTTTACAATTTTTGCTCATAGCAAGGATGAAATAAAATCTCGTCTTGAAATATATCGCAATAATGTTTTTGGCAATTATATAAATGTTGTGGAATCTATTTTTATAAAAACCAAACAACATCTCGGCGATGAATTATTTTATCAATTTACCAACTCCTATCTAAAAAAATATAAATCACTTAGCGGCAATCTTGATGAATATGGACAAAATTTTCCTAATTTCTTAAAAGCCAATAAAGCAAAACATAGAATTGATTATCTTTTTGATTTAGCGACTTTAGAGCTTTATTTGCATCAATGTTATTTTGCCAAAGATGCAAAAGAATTTGACATTCCTTCTTTCCAAAAACTAACAGAAGAACAATATTGTAGCGCCCTTTTTAATCTTCATGATTCTTGCTATCTTTTAGAATCAAAATTTAATTTGAATATGATCTGGCAAGAGCAAAAAATTAACAAATCAGAAATAAAGAATTCAAAAAAATATTATTTCTTAATACATCGCTGCTTGCAAAAAGAAGTTGTGGAGGATCTAAGTCATGAAGAATATCTTTTTTTACAAGAAATTATCAAAAAAACAAAGCTTTACGACATTTATAAAAAAATCATTAGCAAAAGTAAAAAAGAGTTTGATATTGGCCAATCTTTAAACAAGTTTATTGCAAGCGGCATAATTTCTAAGCATTTATAAATCATAAATATGATTAAATTAATTCATAAAATTGAACAAACTTATAATGTAACAACTCTAATTTTAGATAAATATGTTTCTCATATTTTGCTTTTTACCCTAAGATTAATGATAGCAAATATTTTCTGGAAAAGTGGCCTTACTAAGACAGGAAATATCGATTCAACAATATTGCTTTTTAAATATGAATACGCCGTTCCTTTAATAAATCCAATTTTTGCAGCATATAGCACCACTTTTTTTGAAATAATCTGCTCTATAATGATAGCTTTTGGCATATTAACTCGCATATCAATATTGCCACTAATTGCCATAACATTGGTGATACAGTTTTTTGTGTTGCAACATGATCAGCATTTTCATTGGCTAATAATGATGATTACAGTTTTTACTTTTGGCGCTGGAAAAATTTGTTTAGGAAATATTCTTGAGATAATCGCCAAAATATTGAAAACCAAAAATTTATAACTAATTAACTTCATAAATTATGAGATTTATCGCTTTTGCTCTTTTTTATTTATTCCCAAATATCGCTTTGGCACAAATTGATGATTCTTTTATGGTTAACATAAATAGCTTTCTTGAAGCTATCATATCGCCAATAACTTCCTTTCTGGCCTTTCTTTTTTTAGGAGATTCTTACCAAATATTTAATCATGATCTGCAAATAACGATTTTTGGCCTGCCATTAATTGTTGCTTGGCTAATTGCTGCTGGAATATTTTTCACCATTAAATTGAAATTTGTTAATCTAAGGCTTTTTAAGCATGGGATTGATGTTGTGCGTGGAAAATATAGCTCAGATGATGATAAGGATGGCAAAATTACACCTCTTCAAGCTCTTTTTACCGCAGTGTCAGCAACTGTTGGGCTTGGTAATATTGCTGGCGTAGCAATAGCTATTTCAATCGGAGGCCCTGGAGCTGTAATATGGATGATGGTTGCAGCATTTTTTGGCATGTCGACCAAATTTGTGGAAGTGACTTTAGGTCAAAAATATCGACGCACTAAAAATGGTCACTTGCTAGCTGGCGCTTTTTATTACCTAGAAGAAGGCTTAAAAGATCATGGCAAAGAAAAATTGGGGAAAATTTTAGCAAAAATCGCTGCAATTTTTTGTATTTTTGGAGCAATTGGCGCCGGCATAATGTTTCAAGCTAATCAAAGCATTTCGATAGTTGCAGATAGTTTTAATTTGCAAAGCTCAAGTAAGGCTTTTTTATCAATCGCTTTAGCGGCAATAATAGCATTTGTTCTACTTGGGGGCATTGTTAGGATAGCTAATATTGCTAGCAAAATTGTACCTTTAATGGCAGCAACCTACATCATTATGTGTTTTGTGGTTCTTGTGGTTAATAGCGACAAAATATTTGATGCCATCAATATCATTTTTACCTCAGCATTTACTAGCAACGCCGCTTATGGCGGTGTAATTGGCGCTATTGTACAAGGCTTTAAAAGAGCAGCCTTTTCTAATGAGGCTGGCCTTGGTAGTGCTCCAATTGCTCATGCCGCCGCTAAAGTAAGCCACCCCATGCGCGAAGGATCTGTTGCCATTTTAGAGCCATTTATTGATACAATTTTAATCTGCTTTTTATCAGGAATTGTTATTGTTGTAACAGGAGCATATATTGATGCAACTGATGGAATTTTAATCTCTAAGGCAGCCTTTTCTTCTGTAACACCTTGGTTTTCTTACCTACTTTCTTTAGTTGTGTTTCTATTCGCTTTTTCAACCATGCTAACCTACAGCTATTACGGCAAACAAGCTTGGACATATTTAACTGGCGGCAAACATATAAACACTTGTTACGCCATATTTGCTTTTTTCGTTTTTGTTGGCGGCGTATTAAAATTAGGAATAGTAATAGATCTGGCCGATATTTTATTCCTCACCATGTCAATTCCCAATATTATCGGTCTTTACATAATGAGCGGCACTATCAAGAATGAGTTAAATGATTATGTTAAAAAACTGAAAAGATAATAATATTATAAATAAATTATTGAAGTTTTTTAATTTTTAGACTATGCTTACTTATGTCATATTTAAATTATTTTAACAATATATAATATCTATTTATGGATCTGCTAGAAGCGCTTGAAATAAATAAAGAAGAAGATATCAATAGAATCTTGCAAGATAATAGTTTTACAGAATCTTATTTTAATGAAATAAATAGCGATGGATGTAATTCATCTCTTGTTGCTCTTAGCTCTAATCATAATTTAGAAACCCTTAGATCGTTGGCTATTAGAGGAGCAAACTTTAATATCGTTGACCAAGAGGGAAACAATGCTATTCATCACTTTGCTTTTGGACTCGCAGATCCACAACAAAACGCAGATCAGCAAAAATATATTTTAAATTTTTTATTATCTCAACCCTTACCAATCTCTATTAACCACGAAAATAGCGAAGGACAAAGACCGCTAGATATAATGTTAAATGATAGCAATCAAAATCATGACTTGATAAAGTGCGCCGTTGAGAATGGTGCTATTGTAGATGAAAAGACAATAGCAAAAGCAAGAGAAAAAGGTGCCAAAACTGAATTGCTGGATCTACTAAAGAAATATAATAATTTTCACACCGATCTTATGGCGTCGGACCATTTGTACTCCGACAGTTTAAGGCTTTTATTTACCCAAGACAAGCCTTTAGATAACCCGATTTCTATTAATTGTTCGGGACATAAAATAGAAATAACTAAAATTGGATCCAAGACATTGCTTGATACTAAATCAGATTTTGATTCAAAACTAGAAATGAAAGATGATGATGCTGACAATATAAGATTTGCGCTTACCAACTTTAAAGATTATGGGACGATTGTGCTTGGACCTTATACCGTTTCAGCTTCAATGAGTGAATTACAAAGAATGATTAATGATAGAGCAATTGATCCTGGAAAAATCATTAGACCCACATGCATATCTAGTTTAAGGAGGCAAGAGGTAAAAGATGTTATGGTTATAGATTAGTTAATAATACCAATTCATTTACATAAATTATCTGATAGGTTGGGAGTGTCCAAAACCCCGTG
>DDCV01000083.1 GCA_002335845.1 Rickettsiales bacterium UBA1997
TCTATTTAAGTTTGCTAAAGCTGCGCATTCGGGCGCGTCAATTCAGGTAAATAATTTTGGTAATCATGCAAGAGATTTCACTTATATAGATGATATTATTTCCGGGATTGAGAGAGTTCTTGCAAAACCTCCAGTGCAATCTATTGATAATATGATCTCTTCATCCTCAAGCTCTGCACCTTGGAAAATTCTGAATATTGGTCGAGGGCAGCAAGTTCAGTTGATGGATTTCATAGAAATTATTGAAAATTACTATGGTGTTAAGATCAAGAAAGAGATGCTGCCATTGCAAGTTGGTGATGTGCCAGAAACCTCTAGTGATACAGCTAAATTACAAGATGATTATGGCTATCTGCCAAAAACTAGTATTGAGGAGGGAGTAACCAATTTTCTTGATTGGTATAATGATTTTTACCAAATAACATTACCTCTCAAATAAGAATGTTTAAGGTTAGTAACTTAACTCTCTTTCTTTCGTCTCCTGACATAAAGAAAAGATTCTTTATACTTCAATTCTTGTTTCTTGTTTCCAGCATTTTTGAGGTTGGAGGAATTTCATTAATTGGCCCTCTTATATATTTTACCTCCGAAGCAGCAGAAGCCTCTCAGAATCAATATTTCATTTATATGTTTGAATTTCTAAACCTTCAAAGCTATGAAAGCTTTTTACTTTTATACAGTATCTTCACCGTATTAATAATAGTATTAGGAGGAGCAGCATCTTTTTTATCAGTAACTTATCTTTCAAAAATTGCTACCTCAAGTGGAATTAATCTTAGCGCACAGGTATTACAGAAATATCTAGATATGCAATGGAAAGAGCATTTATCAATTGATAAATCCAAGATGATTAATGAAATATATCAAGAAACTGTGCGAGTGACGCAGAATATATTTCTTCCAATCTTAATGATCAATAAGAGCCTTTTTTTGAGCCTAATATTAGTTTCTTTTTTACTTATTATTAGCTGGCAAGCAGCCATCTCATTATTTTTTATCTTATCAGCAATTTACCTCATACTTTTTTTAGTCTTAAAGCGATCTCTAAATGCAAATAGTAAAATTCTTACGGATGCGCATGAGAATAGGTACAAGTTTCTTAATGATACATTCGAGTCTATGAAGCAGATTCATATATGGAGAAATGAAAAAATATTTCAAGACGGTTTCGAGATTGCTAGTAATGCCTGGGGTAATGCGTTGAGAAGAAATATGAATATTTCACTTGTGCCGAGATATATTGTCGAAACATTAATTTTAGTGTGTGTAACTATTGGAGTCGGTATATTTTTTTATAATCCCGGGGAGAATTTTAGTCAAAACATCCCTAGTATTTCTATATTTATTTTTAGTGCTTTTAAGTTGTTGCCTGCTATACAGCAGATTTATGCC
Organism: Rickettsiales bacterium UBA1997; assembly: GCA_002335845.1. The sequence goes on from DDCV01000083.1 coordinate 1,393, forward strand.
TTTATTTCAACTATCACTGGGAATATATATTCTCTAAATAATTTAGCCGAACTTCTATCAGATAAAGAGCAATCAGCAAGTATTGATTCAGAAATAGATTATTTCTCACCTCTCCAAACTTTGGAGTTTAAAAATCTTTCATTTCATTACCCTGACAGCGGCTTTAAGCTTAGGGATATTAATCTTTCCTTTTCAAAGGGTGAAATTATTGCTATTACTGGTTATTCAGGCTCTGGAAAATCAACTTTTATTGATCTTTTGATGGGCCTCACTATGCCTGATTCAGGAAAAATTCTCTTTAATGGTGAGGAATTCTCTATCTATGAAAGCAACAGTTGGTTCAAAAAGGTGTCTTACTTGCCTCCTAAGATTCATTTAATTAATGAGTCTATTGAGCAAAATATTCATTTTTCAGATGCTGCTGAAATTAACTCTAGAAAGATTGAAAGAATATTAAATGAAGTTAATTTGAATGGGTTTCAAGATGATCATAAGGCTGCTAATAATATTAACTTTAGCTCAGGGCAGATTCAAAGGCTTGGTATTGCTAGATCAATATATAAGGACCATGAGATTATTTGTTATGACGAACCTACTAGTGCGCTTGATAATCAAAATAGAGATAATTTCATTGCAAGAATGCTGCGTGATAAACATGAAGTCTTAACTATTTTAATTAGCCATGATTTATCTTTGCTTCAAGCAGCTGATAAAGTCTTAGTTTTTGATGATGGTAAGATAGACTTTTTTGGAAGCTATGATGATGCTTTGCAGGAGTCTGATATTATGGCTACATTGAGAGCGTGACTTTTGATTAATCGCTAGTTACTTGATTTAAAAAATATTTCTTGCTTAATAAATATGAAACATATACAAAAAATATTTAAAACTAAGTCAAATAAAACTTATTTTATTTTTGCTTTAGCTCCTTATTTTATTTCATTAGTTATTTTTGTCTTTTTAAATTTTTATAATTCTGGTGTTTTAAGTTTTGAATTAGATTTTTTGTTAAAAATTCTTTCCCCGTTATTTTTTTCACTCTCATTTTTTATGATTTACAGAGCTTTTGCTAAAATCAAGATTTTAAGAAATCTTTTTTCATACAGCCTATTCTTTTTAATATCTATTTTTTCATTCTTGGGCCTTGCGAGTAATATTAATGGATCTCATGCGGAAACATCTAACATTTTTATTTACGGCCTATCTTTTTATTCTGCATTGCTTGCATTTAAGGCTCATCAGAATAATCTACAATTTTCCGATCTTTTTGTTGCAAGCAATCCATTATTGCTCATCTCGGGACCAATTTCCGTTTTTTTCTCCAAAGTTAGCTTTGGCTTGAGTAAACGCATTAATTATTTTTTTCCATTTATTTTTATAGGATTTTTTTTCTTTAAGGTTATCTCTGCTCCGATGACCTATTATTTAAATATGGTAAGTTTTACTGAGCCATTAACAATTTTACTTTTTGCTTTTTTATTTAGAGTATTTCTTTATTTTAATTTTGCTGGTATATCGTTAATGATTTTTGGTATTTTTGGAATTTTAGGCCGAAGAATTCCTCTGAATTTTACTCAACCATTTTCATCTAGAAATGTAATTGAATTTTGGAGAAGCTGGCATGTTACTTTATCAATCGTCTTAAGAGAATTATTTTTCTTGCCATCCAAAAAAAAATTTAACAGCACTTACCTTTCTATATTTATAGTTTATCTTGCATCAGCTGCGTGGCATGGCATGTCGCTTAATTTTATATTTTGGGGTTTTTTTCATGCAAGCATTTTCATCCTTACCTCCTTCATATTGAAAAAGGGACTAAAAATTTTACCAATAGCAATTTTTTTGATTGCGATTCCTTTTGGGGATATCATGTTTACAGATACAAATATCCCAAGATTGCTGATAAAGCTTTCAAACTTTTGGAGTATTGATTTTTATTCAGGATTTAGTATGAGCTCTTTTCTAGTTGCAATTTTAGAGACTCCAAAATACGTTTTAGCTAGCACATTTGTAGCTTTATTTATAATATCAGTTGAATTTTTTGGTATGAGAAATAAGCTTGTAGCAAAAAGAAACTATAAATTTTTAAGAACAAATTTATCATTATCTATTATGCTTATTCTCATGGTTTTATTAATCTCTGGTCAAGGATGGGAGTATGCAGCATATGGCCAAAGGTAAAAATCTTTTTTTTAAAACTGCATTAATTTTTCTACCTATTTACATTATATTCCTCTTAGATGATTTTTATAATTTCAGTGACCATGGGGTATATGAAATCATAAACACCAGAAATGAGTATATTAAGCAATCTGAAAACATTAACTCTATTATTATCGGTGGGTCGAATGCATTGTGGGGCATCTCAGCAGAGCAATTAAATAATTTAAGTAATAATAAATTCTATAATCTATCTATGCATAGCAATGGAGTGAACTATGAAAATTATTTTGAATATATTCTTCAAAGTGTTGACCCTATTCAGGCCAAGAATATCAACTTGATCATCTGGTCTAGTGTTCATGTTTTTTTTGATCCACCATACAATGATTTTGATCGTGATATTGCTGGCAGGTTGAGGCAATCTAAACTTATTCCCAATCAATCTCTTTTATCAAAAATATATAAAACTCTTGTAAATCAAGAAAGTGTTCATTTTGAAGTCAGTCCATCATCAGGCGACTTTCTTTTTAGTAATTTTAAATGCCCGCTCTCTGATGAACGCTATTTATCAAATGATCTGATAGATCGGATATCGAAACAAAGCTTTAATTTTGCACCCCTAGGGCCACTAGATGCTCAAATACAGACATATAAATTTTTTTTTAAAAGGTATTTCCCAAACGCTAAGATTGTATATGTTGTTCCTTCTGTGCTTAATCCCCCAGAGATACTTTCAAATGAGCTGAAATTTTTATATAACAATTTTGATGAAGAAAATTTTTCTGTCCTTATCCAACAGCCTATTCAAGACGTAAAATATTTATGCGAAAGTGCCCATCATCCTAATGCTGAGGGGCGCAAAATACGCACCTCTGAAATATATGAATTCCTTAAAACTAATAAATTTCTAGAATTGACTAATATTCACATGTAAGAGGGTTCCTTGAATCTACATTTAAAAATTTAGTGTAAAATGGTTTTTTAAATCAAGAGAGTGAGTATGTCTGTCAGTGAAGAAAATAAAACAATCTCAGGTTATCAAGAAGATGAAATAACCATTTCCTACGCCTTTAGTCTTATCAATAGGCAAAAAAAATCTATAGTGATTGGGGTAGTGATTGTGATGATTGCAACCTTAATTTATGGCTTCAGTCTTCCGAACATATATCGTGCAGATGGCATTTATGAGGTAGTGGGCAGCGGCTCTACTTCTTCTCATGTAAAGAAATCAGGTTTAAGCTCTATTGCAGGAGCAGTTGGCGTTAGCTTGGGTGGAGGGGAGACTAATAGAGGCGATGTTATTGTAGAGACAGTAAGATCCAAGACATTTCTTAAACATCTCCTTCAATTTGATGGCATTTTACCTGGACTAGTTGCGGCTGAATATTACAATCCGAAATCGCAAACTATCGACTTCGACAGAAGCATTTTTTCAGTGGAGGATAATTCCTGGAACGGAGCGCCTCCTACCATCCATGATGCTTTTAAGAAATATTCACGCCAACTATCGATTTATCAGGATCAAGGAGACAATTTTATTTACATAAGTTTTGATCACGTATCTCCAAATTTCGCCCAAGAGTTCGTCCTTCTTGTAATTGAGCAATTAAATTTAAAGCTTAGATCTAAATCATTGGATGAGGCTAATGCTGCTCTTAATTTTTTAGAAGATCAGTTAGCCAATACTTTTTTGATTGAGTTAAGAAACTCTATTTCATCACTAATCCAGAAGCAGCTAGAGAAAAAAATGCTAGCAGATGTAAGCGAAAACTTCGCTTTAACTCCGATTGAAAGACCTTTTATTGAGCAGGAAAAAGAGTCGCCCTCGCGCTTGTTACTCCTAATTTGGGCAACTGTCGGCTCCCTTGTTCTTCTTAGTATGGGCGTTTTTTTCTGGGAAGCCAATAAATCGACTGCAAGTGCAGGCAGCTCTAAAAACACATCATAGGAATGATTAACTTTAACCATGTGCTTGTAGAAAATATCTCAGATACTGGTGATGTTATTAGGTATAACTCAGATTCTTATCATGAAAATTTTGGTTTTCAATGGAATAAATTTAATAAGCTACAGCTGGACTCTTTTAATGGTTCTACTGAATCTGAAGACCGTTTCTTTGAACAAAATTTGCTACAGCCTTCTGATCTGAAAGGAAAGTTAGTTCTAGAGGTTGGTGCAGGATGTGGTAGATTCACAGAAATTTTACTGAAGTATGGTGCTGTGGTTGTTGCAGTGGATTACTCTTCTGCCATCGATGCTAATTATAATAATCATAGTGAGCATGTCAGTCAGGGTAATTTAATTTGTATCCAAGCAGACGTTTTTGATATGCCTGTTAAGGCAAGCTGCTTTGATATTGTCATTTGCTACGGAGTCATTCAGCACACCGGAAGAAATAAGGCTTGCCTTGAGAAACTAGCCTCTTTTCTGAATCCGAGTGGCTTGTTACTTGTTGATATTTACTCCAATAGTCTCAAGCATTACAATCCTTGGGTCTATTTAATACGACCGTTTTTTTCAAGAGTCAAGAATTATCAATCACAAATGCATTTTGTTGAAAAATTTGTTGATTTTGTATTTCCAGCTCAACTAAAAATCTTATCTTTCCTTCATAGCAAGCAAGGCATTCTTAAATATTTAAGATACTTCGTAAACAGATCTCCAAATTCAGTATATGGCATTAATCTTTTTCTCGATGGTAAGATATCCTTAGAGCATGCCAAGCAATGGTCCGTTATGGATACATATGACGGATGGATGCCTCATCATGACGATCCAGTATCCAAGAAACAATGGGCTAGTTTATTGGCAGAATTGTGTATAAATCAATCCCTTATGTTAGATTTAAATAAGATTTGCGGTCAAGGGCATTGTGCACAATTATCTAAGTGCTCTAGTTAGTAATTATTATGGTAAAAGACATAATAGATAAGTCAGATATTTTAGGTAGAGTATCCTCACTTGAAATCATTATTCTAGAGTTAGGATGTGGCCCTAAGAAGGAATACAAAGATAGTATTGCGATTGATCTGATTGACTTCCCATGTGTTGATATTATTGGAGATATTCTTTCAGTTTTAAGAAGGTTTCCTGATAACTCTGTAGCAAAAATATTTTCTTCACATGTTTTTGAGCATCTTGAACAATTACCAGAAATCTTATTAGAAATCAGGAGAGTGCTTTCTAGTGATGGCGAGCTTGATATCAAAGTTCCTCATTTTTCAAATTCTTTTTTTTATAGCGATCCAACCCATAAAACTTTTTTTGGTCTTTATACCTTTTCCTATTATTTCAATGATAATCTCCTTGGCAGAGGGGTCCCAGATTATGAAAGAATTGCAGGAATGGAGCTTCATAGCATAAAATTAATTTTTAAATCCTACAGACCTCACTATATCTCCCACGCAATACGTAAAAGCGTGCAATGGTTGGTTAACTTGCACCCACTTCTTCAGGAGATTTACGAAGAATCATTTGTCAATTTTATTAGTTGCTATGAAATTCATGTGGTGGCCACAAAAAATCATGTCTAAATCGCGTTGTATCTTTAATAAAACTTATGGTCAGCATCTCCTATATTCCCAGCAAGAAGATTAATGATTATTGTTTATACCTGCATCACAGGGTCCTATGATACATTAATTGAACAACCAGCTTTTATGGGTGTCAAATATGTGTGTTTTTCTGATTCCTTGAAGCCGGGAGTTCTTAAAAATTGGGATGTGCGGCCAATCAAGGAAGGTATTTCTACTTACCCAAATATTATCAATAGATATTATAAAATATTACCATTTTCTCTTTTCCCCAATGAAGATCTTTCTTTATACATTGATGGCAATATTTTGCTAAAAGACTCTCCGGTTAATCTATTAGATAATTTCAAAAATTCTGGCGCTTCTATAGCTTTTTTTAAGCATCCCAACAGAGAACTTCTAACCGATGAATTAGCTGAGTGTGTCTTGCAAAAGAAGCTGCAAGGGCATGAAGTTGCAACAGCTAAAAATTTTCTTATTCAGATTGAAGAAGAGGGTTTTACCTCTTCACGGGAATTAGTGGCAGGCTATATTATATTAAGGAAACATTCAGATTTAAATTTAGTGAAAGCAATGCATGTATGGTTCCAGATTGTAAAAAATGAAGTTAAGAGAGATCAAATTAGCTTGGTTTATTCGCTATGGAGAGAGGATGTTTTAATAGCCTATCTCGATGATTGGGTAACCTCAAAGAAATTTTTTATTAGATTGCATCATGGTAAATATTTAACCTGGCTACCCTTTGTAATGCAGAATTTTTTTAAAAAAGCTTTGGTTAAATATCAAGACTTTATTTCCTAGTATGAAGAAAATTTTAATCCTTTCCAGATATAGTAATCTTGCAGCATCTTCGAGGCAAAGATTTCATTTATTTGAAAAAACTTTAAATGATGAGGGATACCTCTTAACTTATAAGCCATTATTTTCTGATGACTACATTGCAAAGATTTTTGGTGCAAAGCAACCAGGGAAGCTAGATATAGTGCTAGCTTATGTTCGGAGATTTTGGGCAATTGTTACTTCTTCACATTTTGATTATATTTGGCTGCAATATGAAGCTTTTCCATATCTCCCTAGTGTTTTTGAAAAGATACTACCAATTTTTAACAAAAGAATAGTTTGTGATTATGATGATGCAATTTTTCACAAGTATGATGATTGGGGTAATTGGTTTGTAAAAAAGCTATTGGGTAATAAGCTTGATACTGTTCTCATTCATGCGGATCAAGTGATTTGTGGCAATGCTTATATTCAAAAATGGGCCGATAGAATTAATCTCAGAACAACAATTATTCCTACGGTAGTAGACTGTAAGAAATACCAGCAAGATTTTTCTTATTCCAGTGATGAACTAACAATTGGATGGATTGGCTCTCCTGCCACTTGGTGTTACATGGAGCCTTATCTAGATTTTTTGAGCGCGCTAAGCATCAAGCATCAGTTTGATGTTTTGATTATTGGCTCTGGTCTTTCAGATCCTTTGCCTGGAAGGTTTAGATTGAGTGAATGGAGCGAGGAGAGTGAGGTACAAGATATTCATGAGATGCATATAGGCATTATGCCATTGCCAGATGATAAATGGGCTCAAGGAAAATGTGGGTACAAACTTATTCAGTACATGGCCGCTTCGATTCCCGTGATTGCATCTCCCGTTGGCATGAATTCAAAAATTGTTGAGCATGGCGTAAATGGATTCTTAGCTTCAACTCAAGCAGATTGGGAAGAGGCTATCCTCACGCTCATCTCTAATCCAGAGATAAGAAAAAAAATGGGTATTGAGGCCAGAAATATGGTTAAGTCTCAATATTCTCTGCAGTCTCAATCTCAGACTATTACCAATATTTTTCATTCATTAGGAAATTAATATATGTGTGGTGTAACAGGATTTTGGCTTGACAAAAATATTGCACTTGGCAATGCTTCTGAGATATTAACGAGGATGACTAAATCGCTGGATCATCGAGGGCCAGACAGTCATGGCCATTTTTTAAATTCAGATGATAATTTAGGTTTTGGGCATAGCAGATTATCAATTTTGGATCTTTCAAGCAATGGCCATCAGCCAATGGAGTCTCTTTCTCAAAGATTTTTAATTACTTTTAATGGTGAAATATATAATCATCTCAGCATCAGAGACTTGCTTACGAATGAATTTCCATCTATTTCTTGGAGGGGTACTTCAGACACAGAAACCTTGCTGATGGCAATAGAGTGCTGGGGGCTAAAAAAAGCTTTGATTTGCAGCGATGGCATGTTTGCTTTTGGTTTATGGGATCAACAACTTAAAAAGTTATTTTTTGCTAGAGATAGAATGGGGGAAAAGCCTCTCTATGTTGCTCAAGCTAACAACCAGATAATTTTCTCTTCTGAGCTAGGGTCGTTACATCATTTCCCCAATCTAAAGCTTGAGACCAATGCAAAAAGCGTTATGGATTACTTTAGAGTTAGCTATATTGGAGAATCTGACTCAATCTATCACAATGTTGTAAAAGTACCGCCAGGGAAAATTATGGAGTTCACAAATCCAAGCTTGCCTCCAGATTTATCAACATATTGGTCTCTGAAAAAAGTAATTTCTGACAAGCAAAGAAACTTAAACAATAAGACATTGAAAGATGAGATTCTTAACATCAAGAATTTATTAAAAAATACTGTTGAGTCACAAATGATCAGCGATGTCCCATTAGGTTCATTCCTTTCGGGCGGCATAGATTCCTCATTAATTACAGCACTGATGCAGGATTGCGTCAGTAAATCAGTAAAAACTTTTACCATTGGCTTTGCTGAGGATAACTATAATGAAGCTCAGCATGCAGAAAAAATTGCTGAACACTTAGGAACGGAGCACTATTCTTTTATATTAAATGAGTCTGATGCATTATCAGTAATCCCAGATTTATCCAGAATTTATGACGAGCCGTTTGCTGATTACTCTCAGATACCAACTGTGCTTCTTAGCAGAGAAGCAAAAAAACATGTTAGCGTAGTCCTTACTGGAGATGGAGGAGATGAAATTTTTGGCGGCTATAACAGATATATCTTTGCGCCAAAAATTTGGAACATTGCATCAAAATTTCCTTCCTCAATAAGAAAACAAGTTAAATTTTTTGGTTCCTTGGCACATTTTTTTAGAAATTCAGATAGTCGAATTCTTAAGCCGATGTTAAAGAATTCGGGCCTACCTATGTCAACCCTCGATAGGGTGCAACACTTATCGTCAGTGCTTGGAAATGCTGATAGTTTCTCTGATTTATTTCTTAGGTTGACTAGTACATTTCCTCCTGATCAAAAAATTCTGAGTGAATCATTGTTGAGTGATTCCATATTAAGAAATGATCAAGCCTCTCATAGCGAGAGCGAGCTATCACCTTTAAGGGAGATGATGTACAGAGATAGCATGGCTTATCTTCCCGGAGATATATTAACCAAAGTGGATAGAGCGTCTATGAGTGCCTCTCTAGAGACCAGAGCACCCTTCCTAGATAGAAATATTATTGAAGCTGCATGGGCATTACCTGAAAGTGCGCTCATAAATAAAAATCATGGAAAGTTTATTTTAAGAGAAATCTTGAAAAGCTATATGCCTAGCCATTTATTTGAAAGACCCAAGCAGGGATTTACTATACCGCTCGATAAATGGCTTAGAACTGAGCTAAAAGTATGGGCAGAAGATTTATTGGATCGAGACAAGATTGCACATTATGGCTATTTGTCAGTTCCAGCAATAGAGCAACTCTGGCAAGACCACCAGACACAAGATCGAAATAATGGCCATCAATTGTGGACAATTCTTATGTTCCAAGCATGGTTAGAAAGATGGGAAAATTAAGAGTGTTAACTATCCTATATAATTAAATTCATCATGACTTATTACCTAATTTTTTTTATCCTTTTAGGAGCCTCTTTCTTGAGAAAGTTTGGCCCTGAGATTGAGAGATTCTTGTATCTATTCCTATTGTTTGGTTTGTTTATATTTTGTGCCTTTAGGTATGAGATAGGCTGTGACTGGCTCACTTATAAAGAGATCTATAGCTATGATAGTGCCGTATACTTTTTTAGGCAGGGTGGAACCTTGGAATTTGGATATAATCTATCAATGATTGGTTTAAAGGCATTAGGTCTTGGGTTTCAATCATTCAATATTCTTATTGCACTCATTTTTTTTGCAGGACTAAATGCTATTGCCCAAAGAAATATAAATCCAATCTTTTTTCTTGCCCTTGCATTTCCAATTGTTATAGTTAACTTGCCAATGTCAGGCTTAAGGCAAGCAGCAGCGTTTGGATTTCTATGCTTCGCATCACTTAGCTTTATTGATAAGAAAATGTTCAGATATATATTCTTTGTAATACTAGCGACATCTTTTCACTCCAGTGCGATAATTTTTTTGTCGCTATCTCCATTCTTGCGGTTCGAGCTCACAGGAAAAAATATTTTACTTTTATTTATCTTTCTTGCTCCTATTGGTGGCTTGGTTTTGACTTCTAGCTATGGGAGCATAGCAATGAGCCGATATGTTGACTCGGACCTTAGCTCTTCAGGCAGCTACTTCAGGGTGGGTATACTTTTCTTGGTCGGGTCTTACTTCCTCTTATTCTTAAATGCAGATTGGAAAGAATTATTTCCACGTGACTATAAATTTATCCTTTTGAGCTCGATCGCAATGATAGGATGCTTCTTTATCCTCCCACTTTCCACTGTAATTGCAGATAGACTAGGATTTTATTTATGGATACCTGCCTTAATAATCCTCGCTAGAATGCAAACTATACCCAATAGATATCGACAGCTTTCTGTGGCCTCATCTTTCATTGGATTATTATTAGTTTTTACTTTTTGGGCAAACTATTCATACTTTTTTGATCGATGCTACAACCCCTATCAAATGAAATTCTTTACAAGCGATTATCATTCAATTGATTCCTTTCCCCAGAAAATCGCATGACAATAAAAGTTCGCAAATCAATCTTCACTGATATTTTGGTGCTTGCTCCCGCGCGACATATAGATGATCGTGGTTTTTTTTCAGAATCTTGGAATAGCAGAGACATGCAAGTTGCCGGCATTCAGTTTAATTGGGTTCAAGAAAATCACTCTTTTTCAAAGAGCGCTGGAACTATTAGAGGGCTCCATTATCAAATACCTCCTCACGCTCAAACAAAGTTAGTAAGGTGTGGCAGGGGATCATTTAAGGATATTTTTGTTGACATCAGAATGAGCTCAGAAACTTATGGTCAATGGGGCTCAGAAATTATAAGTTTTGATGAAGGCAATCAAATTCTTGTTCCCGAAGGCTTTGCTCATGGGTTTATAACCCTTGAACCAAATACCGAAATTATTTATAAGTGCTCAGATTTTTATTACCCTGCCTTAGAGGGCACAATATCTTATCAAGATTCTGATCTTTCGATTGATTGGGGCTTATCAGAAAAATCAACTCTAGTCTCCCCCAAAGATCAAAATGGATTGCGGTTCCAAGACCTAATCTCACCTTTTGAATAGCTTGCAATTAACTTCTCTTTAAAACAATTGAGGAATGGGCTAGTCCAACCCCAAATCCAGAGAGAATAATATTTTTACTTTCTTGAAACTTCTGAAAATTTTCACATATCAAATTTGGTATTGAAGTTGAGACTAAATTTCCAAAAGTTTGATAATTTTCTAAGATTTTTACATTTTTAGGAATTTTTGTTTTAAATGTATCTAAAACTAACCTACCAGCTTGATGAGGCAGCATTAAGTACTCCTCATCATTGGAGATAATTTTTTGAATATTCGGTAACACCGTTCCAACTGCAAATGTTAGAACTTGAGGTCCATTCATAAATATTGATAAGTCGTCATTACTATCTTTTGTCATACATAGATGTTTCTCAGTGGCCTTTTTAGTATTAGTTGTTCTGGAGTGAATCGCTAGGTCTACAAGACTCTTTTCTAAAATCACTGCTGACGCCCCATCACTGAAAAGAGTTCTAATTGAAGCGTTGCCTTGGTCAATACTCTTTGAATATGTATCAGCTGTAACGATTAAAACTTTTTCTGCATCACCAGCAGTCAAGAAATTATTTGCAATGATTACTGCCTCCACAAATCCACTGCAGCCAGAATTAAGACCAATACATAGTGTGTTGCACAAGGTTTCTATTTCAGAGTGAACATAATGAGCAATAGATGGAAATACAGAAGAGGGCGTATTGGTGACGCTAATTATTAAAGAGATATTTTGTAGTTCCGAGGCAGGAATTTTTTTTACAGCCTGAATTGCAAGAGATTGAGTATTTTCCGAGGTGTTAGATATGTATCTTTGCTTTATTCCAGTTTTTA
>DDCV01000118.1:0-2416 GCA_002335845.1 Rickettsiales bacterium UBA1997
TAATAAAAAAATTAGGGTGAAGCTAAATAAATTTAAATTATGATTTTTAAAATTAAGCGTGCTTTTTCTTTGATAGAGCTTTCTATAGTTATCTTGATTATTGGTATTCTTGTAGCCGCCATTGTAAAAGGACAGGGGTTGCTAGCTAATATTAAGTTAGCTGCAGCGCAATCACTCACTGCAAGCTCTCCTGTAAACGGTATTAATAATTTAACTTTTTGGTACGAAACTTCAAATCCAGATAGTTTTATTGGTAATGAAAATACAGATGGGTCATTTATTACAAAATGGCTGGATAGAAATCCTCAATCTTCTTATAAAAATGACGGCTATGGCGGCCAAAACTCTTCTTCCGACAATTTTTACTACACTATAGCTACTGGAAATGTTTCTGGACCAGAATATATTCAAGATGGTATTGGTGGATTGCCGACCTTAAGATTTGACAATAGTGGTGATAATTATCGCTATGTAGTAGTTGATCCCAAGGGATCTAATCAGCCAAATAAAAGTTTTATTATGTTTATGGTGTTTAGATATAACGGTGGAAGCGGATACATACTTGACAGATCCTGTGTTAATGCAAGTGGGCATAATGTTTCTTGCTCGTCTTCAGTTACATTGGGACGGCCTTTGCTTAATATTAGAGTAGATGATGGCAATCTGCAATTATGGCTTCGTAGTCTTGACAATCAAAGCACTGGCTTGGTTAATGTTGGTAAATCATTAGCAAGTGGTGAAACCTTAATTATTGCTCTTGAAAGAAAATATAGCAATAGAATGGTGATGTATATAAACGGACAAGAGGCTCCCAATGATATAGCTGAATCTTTCGGACCGATAGCTCTTGATCCTTTTAAAATTGGAATCCACGCTCAATCTAACGAAGAAATAAATACTGATATTTCAGAAGTAATATTTTTTAATGATAAAATTTCTTCTACAAGAATTGATGCTATCGAAGATTATTTAGGTTAAAAATATGGCATCAAAATTACTCACTAAATCTTCAACTAATAAGTAAAAAAATGATCAAGCTATTAGCAAAAAAGATTTTTGGTTCAGTTAATGAAAGAATAATCAAAAATCTCGAGCAAGATATTAAAAAAATTAATGATTTTGAAATCTCAATTTCCAAATTAAGTGACTCGCAACTTCAATCGAAAACTACAGAATTTAAACAATTATTAAAAGAGGGAAAAAGCCTTGAAGATATTTTGCATGAAGCTTTTGCCGTAGTTCGTGAGGCGTCAAAAAGGGTGTTAAATATGCGCCATTTTGATGTTCAGCTAATTGGTGGTATAGTTTTGCATCAAGGAAAAATATCTGAAATGAAAACCGGAGAAGGTAAAACATTGGTAGCCACCCTGCCTTGCTATCTTAACGCTTTAACTGGTAAAGGCGTTCATGTGGTAACGGTGAATGATTATCTTGCTAAAAGAGATTCTGAATGGATGGGTCAAGTTCATGAATTTTTGGGCTTAAGAGTTGGCTGCATAACTAACGATACTCTTGATATCGATAGAAAGCAAGCCTATGAATGCGATATTACTTACGCCACCAATAACGAATTGGGCTTTGATTTGCTGCGTGATAATATGAAATATAGCCGACAAGATATTTCACAACGAGGGCATAATTTTGCCATTATCGATGAGGTTGATTCAATATTGATTGATGAAGCAAGAACTCCATTGATAATATCTGGGCCAACTGAGAGTAATTCAGATTTATATTATACCATAAACAACATTATTCCACTAATAAAATCGGAGCATTATCAGCTAGAAGAAAAAGATAAAAGTGTTTTTTTAACTGACGAGGGAACAGAAGAGATAGAAAAAATTCTCAAAGAGAAAAATATTGTTGATAAAAATTCTTCATTATTTGATCCAAATTATATAAAAATAGTTCACCATATTAACCAAGCCCTAAAGGCTCATAAAACATTAAAAAATGAATCAGATTATATAGTTAAGGATGGTCAAATTATTATTATCGATGAATTTACTGGCCGCATGCAAGAGGGTCGTAGATTCTCTGATGGATTGCATCAAGCTCTCGAAGCAAAAGAAGGTTTAAATGTAAGGAACGAAAACCAAACATTGGCATCTATAACTTTTCAAAATTATTTTAGACTTTATAAAAAACTTGCTGGAATGACTGGAACAGCAATGACGGAATCGGTAGAGTTTGAAGAAATATATAATCTCAAGGTAGTTGACATTCCAACCAACCAAGCAATATCGAGAATAGACGAGGATGATGAGATCTATAAAACTGAATCTGGCAAATTTAACGCTATATTAGAATCAATTAAAAAATCTCATGCTAAAGGTCAGCCAATATTGGTAGGAACAGTTAGCATTGAAAAGTCAGAGAAATTGTCCCAATTGCTCAAAGCTAACAAATTAAA
>DDCV01000118.1:2493-16120 GCA_002335845.1 Rickettsiales bacterium UBA1997
ATGCTAGGCGGCAATGCTGAGTCGGTAATTGCCAAGCTTGATAAGCCAACTAGCGCAAAAATTCAAGAAATCAAAGATGAAATTGATCTTAATAAAAAAAGAGTAATCGAGTCTGGAGGACTCTATGTATTAGGCACGGAGCGCCATGAAAGTCGCAGAATAGATAATCAGCTTCGTGGTCGCTCTGGTCGACAAGGTGATGTTGGCTGCACTAAATTCTTTTTGTCGCTAGAAGATGATCTTATGCGTATTTTTGGCTCAGAAAAATTACAATCACTACTTTCTACCTTTGGATTAAAAGAGGATGAAGCAATTTATCATCCATGGATAACTAAAACTTTAGAGGGAGCTCAAAAGAAAATTGAAATGCGCAATTATGAGGTGCGTAAAAATCTACTTAAGTTTGATGATATTATCAACGAACAGCGTCGAAAAATATTTTCTCTTCGACATGAGATAATGGATGGCGACAATATATCGCAAAAAATTAGAAAATATTCCAATCAAATTATTGATGATATTGTCGATGATTGCATACCTCAAAATTCCTATCCTGAGCAATGGGAAATGGCATTATTATCAAAAGAAGTTCAAAGAATTTACGGTCTAAAGCTAGATTTAATTAAATTCTCACAAAAAGAAGGAGTTGACGAATCTCAAGTAAAAGAGCTGCTAAAAAAAGAGACTAGAGAATTATTTGATAGTAAGGAAGAAGAATATGGACAAGAAGCTGTTAAACATGTTGAGAGGCAAATATTCTTGCTCACGATTGATTCTGAGTGGAAGGATCATCTTTTATCTCTAGATAAATTGCGTCAAGGCATAAACCTTAGAGCCTACGCTCAAAAAGATCCTTTAATCGAATATAAAAAAGAAGCGTTTAATTTGTTTGAGGATATGATGTTAAGAATAGAAGAGCAAATCGTTACGAGACTATCTCACATTAGAATTAGCTTTGAAAATCAGCAAAATATTGATGTTTTTGAAAAAGAAAAACAGGATAATTCTTTTGAAACTAGAATAGATCCAGCACAATTTGGCATCACTAATAATGACGCCTTAAAAAACACAAATAGCTCGCCAAGAAAATTAAATCTAAACCCATCTGATCGTGACCCGCAAAATCCTGAAACATGGGGTAATGTTGGACGAAATCAGTCTTGTCCATGCGGCAGTGGTAAGAAATATAAGCAATGTCACGGCAAAAGTTAGTGAAATTATCTTATGGTAAAAAAAACAAAATCAGAAATTATAAATTTGGAATTGTAGCTGAAAAAATAGTTATTTTGTGGCTTAGGTTACAATGTTATGAAATTCTAGCTCATCGTTACCAAGGTTATTTTGGCGAGATAGATATTATTGCTAAAAGATTTAAAAATTTGGCATTTATTGAGGTCAAGGCTCGCAATAATATTGAGGATATTGAGGATATATTAACAAATCATCAGATAAGAAGAATTAAAAAAAGCGCTGAAAGCTTTGTCTTGTTAAATCCTAGATTAAAAAATCTTAACTATCGCTATGATCTAGTAGCGGTAAATAAATATTTTAGAATTAGATATTTTAAGAATTTTTTTGATTGGTGATATCATTGATTTGAACTTGTAAATCTTTATTTTTTTCTTTTTCTTTGTCTAGCTTATCTGCTTCTTTTTTTAACTTCTTTTCTAAAATATTAATTTTTCGATGATTATTATAATCAAAAAAGCTGTGTGAAGCAACTTTTGGTATGGCAAATATCAAGGTAAAAACAACTCCTATCACAAAAAATAAGATCATTACAATAAAAGATTTGGTGCTGATTTCAAAAGGAATTGGCTCTAAATTTATAGCAATATATTGATTATTATTAACGACAAAATTAGCAAAATAAATAATCAAAATTGCTAAAATTAATAGCTTTATTATGGTTATTATATGCTTAAATAGAGTTATCATATTATTTATAATTTATTAGATCTTGTTCATTGGCATTTTTAAAACCCTTTAATCTAAGCAAACAAGAATCGCATTCTCTGCAAGAAAAAACCTTATTTTCCCTTATAATAGGATCATAACAGCTGTGAGTTATGGAGTAGTCAACGCCTAATTCAAGTCCTTTTTTGATAATTTGTTCTTTACTTAAATCAATTAATGGCGCGTGAATTTTAAATATATTATTACCATCGCAAGTTTTGGCCGTCGCCAAATTGGCCATTTTATTAAAAGCCTCTATAAAGCTGGGCCGACAATCGGGATAGCCACTATAATCAATCGCATTAGCACCAATAAAAATATCAAAAGCATTTATTGTTTCACAGTAAGCCAAAGCGTAAGATAAAAAAATAGTATTTCGCGCTGGAACATAGGTAATTGGAATATTGTTTGAACTAATTTCCTCAACATTAAAATGCTTAGGCACATCAATGTTGGCGGTTAATGCGGAATTACCAAAAATCCTTAAATCAATATTAGCAATTTTATGATCTTTAACGCCAAATTCTTGCGCCACTTTTTTAGCACTTTCTAGCTCAATAATATGCCTTTGACCATATGCAAAGCTCAAAGCATGACATTCGAAGTTTTGAGATTTGGCAATAGCTAAAATAGTTGTTGAATCCAAGCCACCACTTAACAATATTACTGCTTTCTTAGGCATTTAACAAAAGATAAATTTATATATTATACCAATTAAAAACCTTTTAAATAAAATTTCACGCTCAAAATATGCCAATAAGAATGATTTCGGCCATATTTTTATTTAAAAAATAATTATAAAACTCTATAGATTTTTTTAATCAAATTACGCAGTATATCGCATGTTATTTTTATGATCATCTTACAATGAACAAAACTCTATATTTCATATCACTTATCATTGCTACTACTATTTCATTTGTTGGTATCAAAGCATCCTATGCTACTGACATTGCTAGTGATATTAATTTAAGCGCTATTTTTGACGGAACCGCTAACTATAATGGCTCAGCTACATTGATTATTGATGATAGTGATACACTTACCTCAATAACAACAAGCACTAATAATCAAGGTATTATCAACTTTAATAATAACAATGCTTACAATCTAATTGTGAGCGGCAATATTGGAACGCCAACTAGCTCCATAAATAGCGTTACTTTTACCAACCATGAAGATTCCACTCTTGAGGCACAAGGCAATACTTATATTAATAGCATCACAACCAATGCCAATAATGAAGGCATATTAATATTTTCTAGCAGCTCTGCTCAAAATACATCAGCAACAATCGGCTCTGATTTATTAAGATTAAAAGAAATACAAATTAATCAAGCCAATGGCATGACTTTTGATAATGATATTTATAGCACAACCTTAACTATCAACGGCTCTGATGGCTTAACAATTGATGGAAATGGCGTGATTGATGTTAATAACTCAGCTTTTAATTATAATACAAATCTTGATTCAACATCTAGCATATCTTTAGGTGAAACGACTATAGCAAATGATAAAACATTAACTCTAAGAAGCTCGGCAGCAACATTGTCCAACCTAATAATGGGCAATAGCTCAACTACATTTGCCATCGACAATGGTAAGACAGCAACAATAACCGGCAATATTACTGGAACTGGCGTAATTAGAGGATCTAATAACAATAATGGCAATATTATTTTATCAGGCTCAACTGCGCAAACAATTAGTGAAAATGTGGTTCTTGGCACTAATAGCAGCAGATTAAATGAGTTAAGTGTAAATAATAGCGATGGCGTCACATTTGCAAATAGCACTGCTAGCAATACTGACTACATCACTAGCCTAAATTTTACTAATAGCTCTGATTCAGTAACAGCAACCATAGAAGCGGGTAGAACTATTGATATCACTGGTAATGTCAGCCAAACTTCTGGCGGCTCTTCTATTATAAATGGCGCTGGCGCTTTAAATATATCAGGTTCTACAGAATCGCAAACAATATCTTCAACTCTTGGCTCCACAACTTCTGATAGATTAGGAGCATTACAAATAAGCAATAGCTTTGGCGCAAATCTTGAGAGTGATTCTTACATCACAAATTTAGATACTAATATCGCCGCAGCAACTCTAACTAATAGCAATATATTAGACATAACCAATGCTAATATCGGACATAACCTTACTTTAAGTGGCTTAGGAGCAACATCAATTTCAGCAATTAGCATGTCTAACTCGGCTAATTTAATTTTAAATTCGCAAAAATCTGTTATAGTTAATGGCAATATTAGTGGTGCTGGCGCTATTGTTGGCTCAATTAACAATGCTGGAAGCCTTATTTTTAGTGGTAGCAGCGCTCAAACAGTGGGCTCTAATGTTGAAATAGGTCAATCAGCTTTAAGACTCAACCAAATTAGCAGCAGCAATATCCAAGCTGGTGGCGTATCTTTTGCTAATGATGTTTATGTTAATAGCGTAGATTTTACCAACTCCAGCTCTACAGCCAAGATTGATATAGAGACAACCAAAACCATTGACATTAGCGGCAATATTTCACAGACATATGGTGGATCTTCACTAATTACTGGCGCTGGAATAGCTAAGCTATCTGGCTCATCTGCTCAAGAAATTAATGCAGCCTTTGGTGCTAGCGGTGACAGGCTTAACACCTTAGAAATTGATAATTCATCTGGTGTAACTCTAAATCAAAATTCATATCTCAGCACTCTAACCTTAACTAACGGCGCCTTAACAATTGCTGGCGATAAAATTATTGACGCTACAAATGCTATAGATCTTAGCGGAAAAACTTTTAATTCAAAGGTTGGTAGTTCAGCTTTTGGCATTTTAAAATCAGATGCCAATAGTATTACAATTGATGGCGCAACAAATATTAATTTTGATTATTCAACAAGCACTACTGCTCTTGATACCACTGGCGCAACAGAATATAATGTAGCACAATCTAGTAGCGGCATTATTGGCGCAATTGGCGATGTTAGTGTTAGCGATAATTCATTTTTATATGATAATAACTTATCTATCGCTGGCAATAATATCGTAACAACTATAAACCCTAATGCTAATCTTAGTGCTGCCGCCCTTGGCGCAAATGATTATAATCTAATTATAAATGCCATAGATCATGCCGATATGAACTCAGGTTTTATTGCCATTGGCAGCGCTTCTGAACTAACAGAAGCTTTGGGAAGTATAAAACCTATGAGTAATGGTGCTTTTGTACAAGAAGGGTTGTCGATAGTTGAGCAAATCTCAAAATTAACTCAAAATCGTCGTGAAAATATTATCTTTAATAATAAAAATTCTAAAAATAATGGAGCCTGGGCACAGGCTTTTGGAGGTGGCACAGTAAAAAGTGATGACAAAACTATAAAGGGCTATAATTCAGTTACTAGTGGATTAACATTAGGTTATGATAAAAAAATAGGTAACTTTTTAAGTCATAATCATGTCGGTGGCGCCTTATCTTTTGCTAGATCTAATATAGATGGCGTATCAAAGACTGGTAGCCATAAAGATTCCATCAATTCATATAATTTATCATTATATAACAGCAATTATCGTGATAATGGCTTAGGATTCTTTAATCATAATTTCCTAAACGCCTCTTTTAATCAATATTCAACTATACGCGATATTGCAGTTGGCAATTATAATGCCAGAGCCCAAGGAGATTTTGATGGCGCTAGCTATTTTGCTAAAACAATTTTAGGTTATAGCAGTAAAATCAGTAATAATCTTATAATTAGCCCTAATATTGGCCTAAAATATTTTTTAAAAACCCAAGATTCATATGAAGAAAATGGCGCTGGTAATAATGGTCTTAAAATTGAGAATGATGATTTTACTAATATAATAGCAGAAATAAATATTGACTCGGCCTACCAATTCAATTATCAAGGCACCAATCTTGCTGCTAAATTTAATATAGGGTTTGAAAGAAAGCTCAGTGACGCCAAGCAAAAATCAACAATAACCTTCATCGGCGGCGGTAGTGAAATTGAAAATAATTCGAATAATATACAACAAAACCTTTTTAAAGCTGGTTTGGGGCTAGACCTTTACCATGAAGATAATCAGAGTTTCAATATAAATTATGATATAAATTTGGGATCTAATTTCCAAAGCCATTTTGGCTCTCTTAATTATAAATATGAGTTTTAAGTTCGCATAATACCAATTCCACCTGTATCTTCATATAGATGGAATTTGTAATAGCACCATTATTCAGATTTATCTATTATTTCGTTCTATTGATGATACCTCTAAAGATGATGCTTCTGAACTAACTATACTTGTTGAAGGTTTTTCCATCTTCCTTTGAATAACTTGATCTCTTTGATCTTGATTTAAAAAACCTTTTTTTACACTACAATCTGCTATTTTTTGCAATATTCCTGGATCTAAATTTACTAACAAAGAATTTTTACCTTTATCTCGCGCTGCTTGACCAAGCACAGAGGCGACATCGGATAAGCTTTTGCCCTCATCATTAATAACATTTTGATCAGCGCCATACAACAATAAATGATCGATAATTTCTGGCGAAGATTTACGATCAAGGGCGTTAGTAAGAGAGTTATCAAAATCCTGCTCAGCATCATTTACAACTTGAGCGCCATTATCTAAAAGTAATTTTACTATTTCTGGCGAAGATCTACAATAAAGGGCGTCAGCAAGAGAGTTATTAAAATCATCCTCAGCATCATTTACAACTTGAGCGCCGCTTGCAAAAGCTTGTTCAACTTTTTTAGGATCTCCTGATTTTATAGCTTCTTGTAATGAAATTGTCATGATTTTCTAAATTAAAATTAAAGTTAATGGATAAACTATAACAAAATTTTGGAAAACTGTTAATTTAATCTTTTAATCTGAATTAGTAATAATTTTTAATATTTACTATTTTCTAACTTTCTTTGGCAAGGCAAATACAGTTGACTCCTCAATGCCGTCCATATCGCTGACCTTGATTGGGCTTTTTGATAATTTTTGAATAGATGTTATAACTTCTTGAACCAAAATTTCTGGAGCCGAAGCACCTGCGGTAAGTCCAATATTTTCTACTTTATGAAGCCAATTACAATCAATATCGCTGGCAGAGTTAATGAGGTAGGATTTAAGGCCGCATTCCTCACCTAAATCACGCAATCTGTTGGAATTTGAACTATTTTGCGCACCAATAACTAGCAAAATATCAACCATTTTTGATAAAGATCTAACCGCATCTTGACGATTTTGTGTAGCATAGCAAATATCTTTTGTGGCTAGACCGCGCTGCAATTGTGGAAAACGATCTTCTAAAATATCGACTATCTTCTTAGTGTCATCAACACTAAGAGTTGTTTGCGTGACATAAGCAATTTTATCAGGATTTTTTATTTCAACATTTTTTGCATCATGCTCATTAGTGACCAAAATTACATCTTTTTTTACTTTGCCGCTAGTGCCCTCAACTTCAGGATGACCTTTGTGACCAATTAATATAATTTCAAAATCTTGCTCTTCATATTTTTTAGCTTCGCGATGCACCTTGCTCACCAAAGGACAAGTTGCGTCAATGACATCGAGATTTTTTATGCTAGCATCTTCTTCGACTTGATCTGAGACACCATGAGCTGAAAAAACAGTGATAGCTCCTTGTGGTATTTGATCAACCTCATCAACAAAAATGGCACCTTTTTTTCTTAAAGACTCAACAACAAATTTATTGTGAACAATTTCGTGGCGCACATATACTGGGGAACCGAATTTTTCTAAAGTTTTTTCTACAGTCTCGATTGCTCGCGTAACTCCAGCACAAAATCCGCGAGGCTTAGCAAGAATTATATTCATTGGGTGCGCAATTTTGCTTGATGTTTTTGCTCTAAGATATTGGTAATTTTATTAAAGATATTGTCAATCTCATCGCCTTTGAGAGTTTTTTCTAAAGACTGAATCTTAACTCTAAGTGCCACTGACTTTTTATTCTGCTCGATATTTTGGCCACGATAAATATCAAACAATATTACATCTTTTATTATTTCCTTATCAGCCTTATAAATATCATTAATTAAATTTCCTATCTTGGCTTCTTCTTCTATTATAAAAGCAAAATCTCGCTCAACAGCCTGAAAATCAGAAACTATATACGGCTTAGATAGTTTGTTTTTAGGAATTGGCAAATTATCAATGAATATTTCAAAGGCGCTGACTTTGGTTTTGATAGAAAATTTTTGTAAAATTAGCGGATGAATCTCGCCAAAATAACCAATTATATTTTTACCTAATTTTATCGCAGAAAAGCGATATGGATGATAATATTTTAAAGGGTTGGAGCTATCTAATTGTAAATTATCAGTTTTTAACCCCCACAAACTAATGAGATCAAAAATATCTTTCTTCGCATCAAAAACATCAAAATCTCTATTATCTTTGTAGTGGCTATCTGGCTTATTTTTCCCAACTCTAATACCAGATATCATATTTTTTTGATCTATAGCACTATCAATAAAGACATTGCCTGCTTCAAATAAGGAGAGATTAGATATATTGCGTAAATTATTATTTTTATATGATTTTAAAAGGCCCAATAGCAAGTTGGGGCGTAAATAATCCATTTCTTGCGAAATTGGATTAGCAATAAAAAAATCATTATTTATTTCAGCAAAATTTCTGGCTAGTTTAGAATCAATGAATGTCCAGCTAATTGTCTCAACAAAGCCTTTTGATACCAAATTAATTTTAGCTTGTTTTGTAATATCAATATTGGTTTTTGGTGTAGTTGAAGCAATAAATGGCTGATTTTCAATTTTATCATAGCCATAAATTCTAATAATTTCTTCTACTATATCTTGATAGCAAGTAATATCATAGCGCCAAGATGGAACTTGTATCTCAATGGATAAAGCATCTTGATTTATGATGGCAAAGCCAAGATTCTGCAGAATATTAATTGCATTTTCTAATGAAATTTCAATGCCAATAATTTTAGAAAAATTAGCAATTTCAAAATTAATTATTTTTTTCTCATAATTATGAGAATTAGTTATTATATTACTAACCTTGCCACCGCAAATTTTGACAATTAAATCAATTGCCATTTTGATAGCTAATTGCTGCGTATCAACATCAACACCTCTTTCAAAACGATAGCGCGAATCAGATAGAATACCAAACTTGCGACCAGATCTAGCAATTGATGACGAGTTAAAACAAGCTGCCTCAAGAATGATATGATTTGTTTCAATGTCACAAGATGAATTTTGGCCACCAATAATACCAGCTAAGGCTATATTTTTTGAATCATCAGCTATCATTAATGATTTATCATCAAGCTCTATTTCTTGCTGTTTTAGGCTGTTAAATTTTTCACCATTTTGTGCTAATTTAACTTGCAGATTTCCTTCTATCTTACTGGCATCATAAGCGTGCATTGGCTGATTTAAGCACATCATAACATAATTTGTGATATCGACTACTGCAGAGATTGAATTGATGCCAACAGCTTCAAGTCTATTTTTAAGCCACGCTGGGGATTGACAATTTTTAATATCTCTTATTGCGCAAAAAGATATTGCGGAGCATAAATCTGGTTCTGGGTTTTTAATTTCCACAGAAAAATCATGATCCTGCTTTATATTAGCGATATCGGGATATTTAAGAGTTGCGATGCCAGCTGCCGCTAGATCTCTTGCAATACCATAAACACCCAAGCAATCTCCGCGATTGGGGGTGACATTAATTTCTATTATGGCATCATTAAGACCGTAAATCTTAGAAATTTCTGATCCTATTTGCCATTTATCATCAATTTCAATAATTCCATCGCCATCTTCACCCAAATTAAGCTCGGCTGCCGAACATAACATGCCGCTACTTTCTACTCCAGCAATTTTAGCTTTTTTGATTATCATACCATTACTTGGTATAACAGAACCAATCTTGGCAAAGGCAACTTTTATGCCAGCTCTAGCATTCTTAGCGCCACAAATAATTTGTAGCGGCTCTTTTTGTAATGAAGTTTGAACTTGACATATTTTAAGTTTGTTAGAATTTTCAAGTCCAGTGGCAGATATTATTTGGGCTACTGAGAAATCAGCATATTTTTTAGCTTTATCCTCTAACTCCTCAACTTCTAAACCGATCTTGGTAAGTGCTGCGCAAATTTCGTTAATATCTGCAGAGATATCTAAATAATCCTTGAGCCAAGAAAGTGTGAATTTCATTTTTGTGCATTTAAACTAATGGCGATGTCGTCGCTAGCTTTTTTATTGAGTATTGATGCTTCTTTATCACTAATATCGTCGGCAATAACCTCGGCAAATCTATTGATAGAACCTTCTATTAAATCGGCCTTAAACTCTCTAATTGACTTTTCTTCCTCCATTTTAATACGACTAAGTGCAGCTTTTGTTTTTTTAGATATCTCTTCTTCAACTTGATCTTTGGTATCTTTAATTATTTTTTGCGCCTCATTTTGAGCGTCAATCACAAGTTGCTTGGAGTAGGACTTAGTTTCTTCAAGATATTCTTCGGCTTCTTTTAATAAATTATTAGCTTTTTGTCGAGCTTGTTTAGCTGAGTTTATATTGTCAGCTATTTGCTGTGAATTATAATCAATAATCTTTAAAATATGTGGCCTAACATATTTCAATAAAATTCCTAAAAAAGTAAAAAAGGCAATAGCAAGCCATAGTTTTTCGTTCATAGATTAGCTAAAAATTTTTGTTTTAATTGACTTAATAAAATCAGAAACAATTTGTTCTTTTTTTTGTTCCGAGTGGGTTGCAAAGTCTATAATTTCTTGTCTTGAGCTATTGGACATAATCTCAATTTTTTGCTTCAGATCATTTAAGGCTTTTTGTCTGTAGGATATTGACCATTTTTCAGTCTCATCAAGCTTATTTTTATATGCTATATTTGATTGATTTTTTAAGGATTCCGTCTGCTCTTTAAGTCTTTTTATTTCTTGCTCTAGCTTAAAAGCTTGATTGGTTTCTGTTGAAATTAGGCGACTTCTATTTGAGGTAATGGCTTTTATTCTTGGTATGATTAATTTGCTAGCGTAAATATATAAAAAAGCAAAGCAAACAGCAAACCAAAATATTTGAGAACTGTAAGTGGCTAGATCTAATTGAGGCATTTTATTTGATATATAGTGATATTGCGCCATTTTTTAACTTTAAAATGGCAAATATTAAATAGGGTTTAAATTTTATCTTCTAGATAAATTAAACTAAAAACTAATATTTAGCCATTAACCCGCCTTAAAAAGAAGGGTTAATGGCTATAATCTCACTAACCAAATAAGATTAAGAAAGCTACCAATACAGCAAAAATACCCATGGCTTCAGCTAAACCAGCTGCGACATAAATGTATTTTTCTATTTTTGGTGCCGCTGATGGATTGCGAGCGATTGAGTTAAAAAATGAACCAAAAATATTGCCGATAGCTAAAGCTGCGCCTGCCATGCCTAAGGCGCAAAGTCCAACGCCGATATATTTTATAGCTTCATAATTATTTACTACTTCTTGAGTCACTTCTTGCATTTTAATATATATTAAATTGATTACCTGCCATTAACCCATTGATCGGGAGCCAAAATTATTAAGTTTTGGCATATTAGCTCGACAAGATTAAGCTAAATTTCTTTTTAAATTTATATATAATAACGATAATATGTAATTCTTTAAGATCTTAAAAAAATATCCTAGTGCGACTTGATAACCTCGCCAATATAAGCGCAAACTAATATCGCAAAGATATATGATTGTAAAACTGCAACGAATATTTCAAATCCTGTCATTATCACACTAAAGGCAAATGGCAAAATACCTACTAAGCCAAGTGAGATTATAAATCCAGCGACAACTTTAAGTAAAACATGCCCGGCTACCATATTGGCAAAAAGACGAACTGATAATGTAATTGGCCTCACCAAAAATGAGAAGAATTCAATAAGAAAAATCACCGGCGCCATCCATAAAGGAACGCCACTTGGTAAAAACATTTTAAAAAACCCTAACAAGCCTTTGCGATAAATAGCAAAAGATGTTACCACCGCAAAAGATAGAAGAGCTAAAGATAGAGTTACTGCAATTTGGCTTGTTGCTGTGAAGCTATAAGGCGTCATGCCAAGCAAATTGCAAAGCAGGATAAAGGAGAATAGACTAAATATTAAAGGGAAAAATTTTATACCATCATCACCAATAGTGCTTTTTATCATGTTAAGAACAAAATTGTAAATCGACTCCGCAATAACTTGTAATCTTGATGGAATGATCGATTTATTGCGAGTTGCAAAAACCATGAATAAGACAATGGCAAAAGTGGCCAATACCATATAAAGAGAGGAATTGGTAAAGCTTAAATCAACATTGCCAACTTTTATATCTAATAATTTTTTTACTGTAAATTGCGCAAGTGGATCGCCACTAGCAGCGCTAAAAGAATTACCTAAAAACCAAGTTATATCGAAAAAATTCATTTATTAATTTAATTTGAAGAAAAAAATTGCAAATAGATTTACAGCCCGACATAAAGTAGGATTGATTGTAAAACTTACTTTTAAAGCCTTAAATGTCAACACGACCTATTAAAAAAAATCTATTATTTATAGCGTTCATAACAAAAATTTATATATTGGTTTTTTTTGCCACAAATGCTTATGGTAAAAGCTATGCAGAATATAGTCTGCAATATAAAGAATCTGAATTAATAGAGGAATTCCATGATTGGATTTTGTTAAAAAATAATCGCGGCGATCAAGAAATATGCTATCTTCTGTCAACCCCAATATCAGCCCAAAAAACCACTTACTTTCGCGATAAATCATTTTTTATTGTGACTCATAGTGCTCAAAATGTTAATGAAATCAGCACTTCTTCTGGCTTTTATTATAAAGAAAATAGCAATGTTGAGATATCATTTGGCTCAAAAAAATTCTACCTTTTTCCCTATCGTAATCTAGCTTGGGCTAATAATGGCAATAGTGATATAGATATTATTAAGGAAATGAAAAAGAAAGATCAGTTCTTTGTAATTGGAGTTAGTAAGGATCAAGAATTGGTGATAGATATATATTCATTGGTGGGATTTAATCAAGCTTATAGCAAAATGAATGAAGAATGTAAAAATATCAGCAACAAGAACCTGCTCAAAAATATAAAAAAATCATGATATCTTTATTAGAAAATTTTAAGGCCGCATTGCCAACATTATTTGTGATATTTTGCATTGTTTTATGTACTGTCTTGATAACTAGAGCTATTCTGATGTTTTTGCTTTACAAGGCTTACAAAAAATATCAAAAATTTAAGCAAGCTTTTCCAAAAAAGTTTAAAAAATTTAGCAAAAAAGATGAAGAATTATATCTGAAAAAAGATGATGGAAAATCAAGGCAAAGTCAGGGGCAGACTTATCAAATCATGGAGTCGCAAGAACAAGAAAATAGTCAAGAAAATGATATGCAAATAGTCGATGTTGTTAAGCCTATTGGTTTTTTTACATCAATGATCTTAGGGCAAAAACTAACCTACCTTATTCAATCGGCGCAAATAATCAATAAAAGAGGTCATAAAGGTTTTTGGGTTAGCATGGTGGAGGCTCAAGAAAAAGTTGCTGGAAGGCAGCATGGTCGAGGCAGGTAAATATCATGAAACCCAATCTTTACGATGCTTTTAATCAAAT
>DDCV01000120.1 GCA_002335845.1 Rickettsiales bacterium UBA1997
CTTACCATATGCTTTGATGGAACTTCTGGGTTGTCGTCAATATTAACTTTAAAAACCTCAATTTTATCTGACATTTCGTCAGAAATTTGATCAACAATGGGTCCTAACTGCTTACAAGGGCCACACCAAGGCGCCCAAAAATCAACCAATACAGGTTTTGATGATTGCAAAACATCTTTTTCAAAATTNNAGTAATTTATAAAATTAAAACAACAATAAAATTATAAATTTTTAAATGATAAATTAATTCCGTATGTTCTTTCAGCTTTATTAAAGTTTTCAGGACTATTTTCAACCACATAAACACCAAAATTAGTGCAACACCCATTCCTAAAAAGACTTAATCTTTTTGATAAAATTTTTCCCGAAGCTATATTTTTTGTTGCAGATACTTGACCATTCCATCTATCATATAATTTAAAAGAAGAGGCAAAGTTAATTTGCTCTCTTTTATCTTCATTTTGTAAACTCCTTCGAATTAACAAATAATTAGCTGAAAAACTTATTTTATCAAAATTTAAATTAGTGCTAACCTCATTAATATCGTTGCGATAGTTAGCTTCGTTAAGATGAAAAGAGTAGTATATTGATAAATTACGTTTTGTTTTATATGAAACTTGTCCAACTACATTGGATTTATTGCTTTGGCTATAACCTTTAATAGCAACATCTTGAGCCTCATTATTATTGCGATAGCTTTGACCAATGCCGGCAGAGAATTCTCCGAATTTATTAAATAATGACGATTTAACGCCATAGCCAAATCTTTGCCCATTTTCATTGCGATCATAGCCAGATAAATGATCATCGCTAAAAATATTATTAAATGTTAACTCAGAATTATTTGAATCTTCATTAGCTAAATCTTCATAATCAAGAGTTGATCGAGTGGAAACAAAGTTAGCAATCGGCTCTAACAGAAAAGTACTTTTTTGTGTTTTTTTAATTAATGGTAAAGACCAATCCAGAGAAATTTTAGGCCTATGATTAATATGAGTGCTTTTATATTTAATATGCTCTTCATTATATTTATAATTTTCATCAAGCAAATATAAATCATTCTGCACAGAAAATTTTATATCGATCAAATTTCCTAAAACATTAAAAGGCAGTAATATCTCGGGAGTTAAAGAATATCTATTATATTGCAAACCACTTTCACGGTTTATAGCCACTAAATTATTTTTAATAGATATTTTTTCTTTAAAAAATATAGGATCAATATTGAGCTCATAATTAATCTGCGGCGCCACAAATTGCTGCTGCTTGCGATCTTCATAATTTTCTAATTCTTGAAATCTTATCGACTTTATAGAAAAATAATCACGATTTTTGATATAATCATAATTAATTTCTGAAATTGCGTGATCCAGAAAATTATCCTGGTAATCTCTTAAATAATTAGGGTCAGACATGGTATTAATCTTAAAATCAAAACCCTTATCGTGATCCAAATCAAAATCACCGCTTCCATTAGCAATCCATCTAATATTTTTGTTACTACGGTTAATAATAGTGTTATCATTAAGAGCTGAATCTATATTATTATTTGCCGCCTCTAGGGATAAATTATACTGACCATATGATGTTAGATGTCTATATTCACTAGTTAATAAATATTTCTCACCATCAAGGCCAATTCTTGGAACCAGAGTCAAATCCTTATCTTCAGCAATATTGATATATAATGGCAATCTTACACCTATACCAAACTTGTTATTCTTGGTATAGCTTGGAAATAAAAAACCAGTCTTTCTACGACGCGAAGACATTGGGGTACTTAAATATGGTGTATATAATATAGGTATATCATATATTTTAAAAACACCGTGCTTGCTTTTAATAGAGCCGCTTTTTTTATCAATCTTGGTTTCATGAGATTGAATTACAGCAAAATCTTTTTCTTTACCGATATTTTTATCATCTTTGGAAATATCGTCATTGGGACAAAATGAATATATTGGATTAAAGAATATTGTTGATAGCGGATTAACTTTTTCTACCTTACTAGCCTTGATATAAGATCCATCTTTAAAAATCATTGCAGCATTTTCAAAGTTACCGTTGGAAAAATCATCTTTTATAACCGCCTTATCTGACTTTAGCTTGCCAATTTCAAGATTATTAACCACTATATCGCCCTGAAGTGTGATATTTTTGTTTTTTTTATCATAAATAGCCTCATCGGCAATTAGCTTACTTGGTCCCTTGGTTATCTCAACATTGCCTTTAGCAGAAATGGTTTGATTTTTCTGACTGCCATCAACTTGATCAGCTTTTAATATGGTTGGCAAATTATTATCAGGAATATTTTTTAAATTACTTATGGCCCAAGCGCTAAGTGGAATATTTAAAAAAATTGCTGCAAGCAAAATATTAAATGAATTTATAATAGATCTTATCGATATTTCTGACACCAGGTTAATAGGATAAATTATGATATTATTAGCTTTAATATATTATGCTTAACAAATAATATTACGACCATATGTAATTTTAATTATCCTATATTATCAATGATTTATAGGGAGATAACAGCAGAAAAATTGTGAATTAAAAAATTTAAACAACAATGAGCTTTCTTAAAATTGCCAAAGAAATTTAGTGTTTGCTAGTCTATACCCAGGAATATATGAATTAATAATCTTTATAACAAGTCGCAAAGCCACTAAAAAAATAAGCAATTTTGAGTAATTCTTAGGAAGTCTTGTTATTAAGTGAGATTTAGCTTTTGCGGTCTATTTTTTCTTATCCACAAAGCGATCATCATTCTTGTTAAGATAATTGCTGAAAACATTGAAGATAATATTCCAAAACTCAGCGTTACTGCAAAACCTTTAACCGGACCACTACCAAAAGAAAATAAAAAGAAAGCCACAATTAAAGTAGTTATATTAGAATCAATAATGGTTCTGTAAGCCTGTCTAAATCCCTGATCCACAGCAATAATAACTGATTTATTTTGACGAAGCTCCTCTTTTATCCTCTCAAAGATCAAAACATTAGAATCAACCGCCATACCAATTGTTAAAACAATACCAGCGATGCCAGGTAGAGTTAGATTAGTGCCCACAAAGGACAAGGCAACGATAATAAGCATAATATTAAAAAGTAGAGCAATATTTGCTAAAGCACCAAAGGTGCCGTAAATAACAATCATGGCAATCACAACTAGCAGCATTCCAATTAAAGCTGCCATTCCACCGCTATTAATAGAATCTTGCCCCAAAGATGGGCCGACAGATCTTTCCTCAACAATATCAAGAGGCGCTGGCAAAGCACCCGCCCTTAACAACAATGCTACTTCAGCAGCTTCTTCAACTGTAAAGCTGCCAGAAATTACTCCTGCTCCTTGATTAATAACGGTATTGATTCTCGGTGCAGTTACCACCTCATTATCAAGAACTATAGCAAATATTTTACCTATATTTTCTCGGGTTATTTGAGAAAATTTTCTTGCTCCACTATTATTAAAACTAAAGCCAACCGCTGGCTTTCCTTCAAAATAGGTAGTATTAGCATCAACTAAAGAATCACCACTTAAAATAATTTCTTTATCTATCAAATACGATACCCCCTCCTTATCATAGAGCAACTTAGTGCCCGGTATTGGCACCATATATTGACCATCTTGGCTTGATGATTTTACAAAATGGAAGGTCATTTTAGCGGTCTTGCCTAATAAAGATTTGACTTGAGAAGAATCTTTGATGCCAGGAACTTGTAGTAAAATTCTATTTTTACCCTGAGCTTGAATCAAGGGCTCTTTTGTACCATGCTCATCAATACGACGCCTGACAATTTCAATTGATTGCCTAGTAACATCATTTTGCATTTTTTTTATCAATTCATCGCTCAGGGAAATCTCATAAATATTATCTGTGGATGATATTTTGAGCTGCGGATTTATTGATCTTATTATTTTTTGTATATCTTTTTTAGCTACTTCATTGCGAACTACAAATTTTATCTTTTCATCTTTAACTTTTGGCAAAGCGCGAACCGATTCTTTGCGAAAAGAGCTTTTTATTTCATTTTTAAAATTTTCTAAGCGTTCTTTAAGGTAGTAAGGGAAGTCAATTTGCAAAGTTAGTTGCGATCCACCTTGCAAATCAAGGCCTAGATTTAAGTTGCTTTGGGGTAGCAATTTTTTTAATGATATTGGCAAAATGTTGCTTTCCTGTCGGTTAAGCAATGATGAGAATGAGTAAAAAATTATCAAAATACAAAAAGCTATAATGGAAATAATTTTAAACTTTGAAAGATTTAGCATTTTAATTTATTGATAATTTTAGAATGAGCCAGATTATAAGCCTCTAAAGCAAATACGAATTAGAATAATATTTCGTTAAATTGTTTTTTAAATTTTTGGTAAAAACTTACTATCAACGATAAAGCACTAGTACATTTAAAGCAAAACTAACAAAATTATTTCTAAAAATTCAAAACATTCGAAAGCTCACGTAAAATCAATCAGCTTTAATCACAAAATTCAATTGCGATACATATTTATTTTTTAGAATTTTTGTCTTTTTTGGCTTTTTCTTTTTTACCCTTTTCTTTTTTGTTAGATTTATTTTTATCCTCTACTTTTAATAAGTCGCTAATCGACATTTTATTTATCTTAATTACCACATCTTGCGCTATTTCAAGATCAACAATATTTGTCTTATCTATATCTTTGACAGTGCCATGTATTCCTGAGCTTGTAACTACCTTATTACCAATTTTTAAATCATTTATAAGTTGTTGATGATCTTTAATTTTTTTACTTTGTGGCCTTATTATCAAAAAATAAAAAATACCAAATATTAGTATAAGTGGCACGAAACTAGAAAATGAAAACTGTGCATCTTGCGTCGCTATTTCAGCAGTTTGAGCAAGGGCAGAAGAGAATAATATATTATCAAGCATTGTAGAATTATTAATTAATTATGGAAATAACATCATTGATAGTTGTAAATAGCATCAATGTTATAATCAAACTAAAACCTAAATTATAGCCAATTTTTTGAAAACTTTGAGATAAAGCCCTCCCTCGAATTGCTTCAATAAAATAGTAAAATAAATGACCACCATCCAATACTGGAATTGGCAATAAATTCAGGACTCCCAGATTAATTGATATTAACGCCACAAACCACAATATCATAATTTTTGACTTACTTTCGATAGTTTTTCCTGAATATTTGGCAATTTTAATTGGCCCTCCCAGCTCCTTAATTGATCTTTGTCCAGTTACCAACTGGCCCAGAGTTTTAAAAATAGAAATTGATATGTCGTAAGTTTCAATTGTAGCATGGCCAAAACTTTGCAACATACCTACCTTAACTGATGATGATTGTGGGGCAATAACTCCAATCATTGGCACCTCAATCTCTTCGCCAGCAAAATCTTCTCTAGCAGTAAGTTTGGGGGTAATTTTGATATCAAAAATCTCTGATTTTCTTCTTATGCTAAACAGCATTTCTTTGCCAGCATTGGTCGAAACGGCCATTGAAACATCACTAAAATCATCAATATATTTATTGTCGATAGCAACTATTTCATCTCCCGGTAATAAACCGACTTCAAAAGCTACGCTATTAGGAACAACTTCATTGATAATTGGCCTAGTATCTATCACGCCATTAAATTTAAATATGATGGTAAAAATTATTATTGCTAAAAGAAAATTGGCGATGGGCCCTGCGGCAACAATTGCCATTCTTTGATAAACTGATTTAGTAATAAAAGAAATGTCACGATCTTTTTTTGACATCTTACTAATCATTTCATGATCTGGCATTGAAGCTGCATTGCGATCGCCATACATTTTAACATAGCCGCCGAAAGGCAGTAAACAAAACTTCCACAAGGTACCTTTTTTATCTTTAAATCCAAAAAGCTTCTTACCAAAACCAATAGAAAACTCATCAATTCTAACTCCACATTTTCTTGCGACATAGAAGTGCCCATACTCATGAATAAAAACAATGACTGAAATTATGGCAATGAAGGAAAATAAATTATGCAAAAAAACTTGTAGCAATTCCATTTTACGATATTTTTGTTAGTAACAAATCCTGCGCCTTTCTTTTTATTAAAAAATCATAATCAATTATATCTTCAGCTGAAGACAGCTTTAGAAATTCGACTTTGTCTAACATAGTTTTAATAAAATCAACAATCTTATTAAAGGCTAATTTGTTTTCTAAAAACCCATTAACGGCAATCTCATTCGCGGCGTTAAGTACAATTGGCATGTTTCCTCCTTTTTTTAAGGACTCTAAACATAAATTAACAGCTGGAAATATTTTTTCATCAATTGCAAAAAATTCTAGCTTTTTCATAGCAATAAAATCTAACTTTTCTACTTCTGTACTCATTCTTTTTGGATAAGATAAAGCGTATGAAATTGGAACTTTCATATCGGGATAGCTCATCATTGCTAAAGTTGAACCATCTTTATAATTTACCATACCATGAATTATTGATTGTGGATGCACCACGGCCTTAAGCTGGTCAATCTCAATGGGAAACAAATAATAAGCCTCTATCAATTCCAAGCCTTTGTTCATCATGGTTGCTGAGTCAATTGAAACTTTAGCGCCCATTGACCAGTTGGGGTGATTTACTGCATCAGCTATAGTAACTTTGCTTAAATCATGATTTCCAGAAAAAAAAGGGCCACCTGATGCCGTAAGAATAATATTGCTGATATTTTGTAGATTATCTTTTTCAAATATTTGGAAAATAGCATTATGCTCAGAATCAATTGGAATTATTTTTGATCCACTTTTTTGCGCTTCTTTGATTAAAAAATCGCCACCGCATACCAAGGATTCTTTGTTAGCCAAGGCTATATTAGAGCCTGCCCTTATAGCTGTTAGTGTTGGCTTCATACCGATTGATCCAACTATTGCCGAAATAACAAGATCGCATTTAATTTTTGCTATATCTAAGATAGCCTCAAATCCAGCCAAAATCTCAATACCCTTTAAGTCAGAAAGGAGACTCTTTAACTCTTGATATTTATCCTCATTAGCAATTACCACATATTTCGGCCTTAGTTGTCGTACTTGCTTTGCTAAAAGAGAGAAATTGCTCTTGGCGACCAAAGCCAAAACCGAAAATTGTTCTGGATTATTTTTAATAATAGAGACGGTATTTTGGCCGATTGAACCAGTAGAGCCGAAAATAGAGATTGATTTAGACATTTTTGCCAGAATCTTTTTTGTCAAATTCTTTTGCTGCTTCATTATTTAATAGCTGCTCAATACGCGCTGCTTTTTTGCCAGAGTCATCCAATATAAATCTCATCTGTGGCACTAATCTTGATTTTACCTTGCCGGAAATTTTATTACGCAAGTAAGAATCAAGACCGTTTAAATATTTAACAACCTTAATTTGAAAAGATTCTTCACCAAAAATATCAAGATAGAATTTTATATTTTTTAAATCAGGGCTAACATCCGCTTCCAAAATAGTAATATGACAATTTTTAAAATTAAGCATGTCATCTTGCATAAAAATTTGCGACATTTCTCTTTTATAATTTTCGCCAATTTGCAACTGCTTTTGCGACTTTGTTTTTTTCATTTTAAAAATTTTTTTAAAAAACTAAACGATACTTATCATCTATTCAAGCAATATATAAAAAGCTAAATATTATTTTAATTTTCCAGGAGTTACTTAAGATTTCATAAGCAAATCAATATTACCACCTATTGCTGCTGCGTTAGTTGTAACGACCTTTTCATTAATAAATTTTAGCAAATAATGAGGCCCTCCAGCTTTAAATCCGGTACCTGATAATCCCTCGCCACCAAAAGGCTGAGAGCCAACGACTGCACCAGTTATGTTGCGATTAATATAAATATTGCCAACATTTACATAATTTTCAATATCTTGATATTGCTCTTGAATTCTAGTGTGTATACCAAAAGTAAGGCCAAATTTCAAAGAATTTACTCTTTTTATAAGATCTTTAATATTTTTTTCCTTATAGCTGACAACATGCAGAATTGGTCCAAAATTTTCTTCTTTTAAAATAGATAAATCATCTATTTTCCAAATTTGTGGAGCAAAATAGTGACCTTCCTTTTCCCCTTTTAGCAACTCTGGTTTTATTGCTAATTTTTTTATTAATTTTGCCTTAGAGGATTTTTCAAGATTATTGATGTGATCTTCTAAGTTCTTTTTAGCTTTAGCATCAATTACTGGACCAATATCAGTTGAAAAATTACTAGGATCCCCCACTTCCATTTCTTGCAAAGCTCCGCTTATTAATTTTAATGCTTCATCAGTAACAGCTTCTGGTAAAAACAATATTCTAAGAGCCGAACATCTTTGTCCAGCACTACCAAATGCAGAAGAAATAACATCATCACAAAGATGTTCTAGCAATGTTGAGCTATCGGCAATCATACAGTTTTGACCACCAGTTTCAGCAATAAGAGTCACAATATCATCATCACGACTAGCAAGATCTCGTTGTATTTTTTTGGCAGTTGCAGTTGATCCTGTGAAGCAAACACCTTTTACAACTTCCTCTTTAACCAATTTAGATCCTATTATAGAACCTTCGCCAGCGAGTAGCTGTATAACATTTTTTGGAATTCCAGCTTCATGAAGCAATTCTACAAGTCTAGCGGCAACTAGCGGAGTTTGCTCTGCTGGTTTAGCAATAACAGAATTGCCCACAACTAAGGCCGCAGCAATTTGACCAATAAATATTGCCAAAGGAAAATTCCATGGGCTAATGCAAAGAAAAACACCCTTTGGATGCAAGGTTAAAGCATTTAATTCACCAGTAACCGATGGCAAAATAACTGGATTTAACATAATTTTTTCTGCTTGCGCAGCATAATATCGACAAAAATCAACAGCTTCTCTTATTTCCGCGATAACATCAATCAAAACCTTACCTGCTTCTTTAATGCAAAGAGCGCTAAGTTCATGAATATTCTCTTCTAATAAATCTGCAAATTTTCTAATGATATTAGAACGATTTTCTAATTTAATATTTTTCCAATCAATAAAAGCCTCTTGCGCTTTTATAGCAGCTCTCGATACATCATCAGCATTGGCACTTATAACACTGCCAACAATTTGCGAAATATTTGACGGATTATAAATTTTTACCTCAGCAGCAGAAGCATTGTCATCTTTAAAATGCCACTCTTTATTAAGAAATTTATCTAAATTATTTTTAAATTCATCAAGATGATAAGTGCTGCCAACATCAATACCCTTTGAATTTAAGCGTTCATCGCCATATATTTGAGATGGCAAAGCAATTGTTTGATTGCGCTTACCGCCATTTTCTTTAACTTTAGCTATTGGATTTTCTACTACATCTTCTACAGGAATTTTATCATTTGCTAGCATATTCATAAAGGAGCTATTGGCGCCATTTTCTAAAAGCCTGCGAATTAGATATGCTAATAAATCTTTGTGCTCGCCAATTGGCGCATATATTCGACAAGGAACATCTTTAACCACATCGCTATAAAGACTCTCACCCATGCCGTAAAGTCTTTGAAACTCATATTTCTTACCAACCGCAAACTCTCTAATAGCCGCTATTGAATAGGCGTTGTGAGTGGCAAATTGTGGATAGAATGAATCGCAATTAAGAATTTTTCTAGCACAAGCTAAATATGATACATCGGAGTGATATTTATTAGTAAAAACTGGATATTGCTCAAGGCCATTAATTTGAGAATGCTTGATTTCAGAATCCCAATAAGCACCTTTAACTAGGCGAATTGGAATTATTCTTTTACTTTCTTTGGCAATATTGCTTAAAAAATCTATTACATAAAAAGCTTTTTTCTGATAAGCTTGCAAAACAAAACCCACGCCATCATAGCCTGCAAATTCTGGCATTTGACATATTTTTTTAAAAATATCTAATTGAATATCCAAGCGCCTAGATTCTTCAGCATCGATTGAAATAGCAATATTAAGATCTTTGGCAAAGCTAATAAGCTCGATGACTTTTGGTAACAATTCATTATAAACCCTATCTTTTTTTAAAAGCTCGTAACGAGGATGAAGAGCTGTTAATTTTATCGATACCGATGCTTTACTAAAGAAATTTTCACTAGTGGATTTATCAGAATTATATTTAGCAACTTTAGCAATTGCTTCCTTATAAGATTTAAAATAGCGATCTGCTTGCTCTTGATTACGCGCGCCCTCACCCAAAATATCATAAGAAAAATTATATCCAGCCTTTTCAAATTTCGCCGCCTTCTTCAAGGCTTTATCCATATCTCTTCCCATTACAAATTGCATGGCAATTATATGCATTGCAGAGCCAAGAGCCTTTCTAATAACAGGCTTGTAGGTTTTTGTTAAAACATTTTGTATAATGTTAACAGGCTTTTCATCATCGCGCCCAAAATCAACTATCTTACCCGTCAAAAGCATGCCCCAGCTCGTAGCATTGATATAAAATGACGCATCATCACCTAAATATTGCTGCCAATTTGTATCCTTGAATGTGGATTCAATTAATTTATCTACAGTTTTTTTATCGGGAATTCTAAGAAGAGCTTCAGCAAGGCACATTAATGCCACTCCTTCTTTGGTAGATAAGTTATATTGATTCAAAAAAGCTTCAACACTAACACCTGATTCACAAGCGCGAGCTTTTTTTATCATATCATAGGCTTTTTGCAAAATCTTTTCATCACATTCGAAGCCGTCTAAATACTCGACCATCTTTGCCATAGTTTCAGACTCTCTTAAAAATTGTTTTTTGCTAATATATTCTAATTCCATAATATCTTTATTTTTGTTTTTGAATCTGCAAGTGGATGAAGATTTTTTTAAAATACTCATAAATCACATTTACTTATTGTGAGTAACGTTACTTACTGCTTTTCATAATTTATTATTTATTGCAATAATTTAATTAAGTAAAGATTCTTATAAATAATTGAAATATAACTCACTATCATCAAGTAATTTACACCAAGAGATAATTAGTTTTTTAAGGTCAAGCAAGTCAAGAAATTCGTTGATTTTAAAAATAAATTTCTTGGCTATCCCACTATAACCTGAATTATAATAGCTTTGTTAAAAACCCTTATAATCGTGAATACCCTCCATCACTATATTAAAAGTGAATAATTTTATTGAATCTGGATCAATAATATTAGAGTGCTTTACTGAAGCGGTTAGCATTTTTCTATCATTCTCATCATATGCCAAATATTGATAATCTTTAGAATTAAATGGATGTTGTTCAAAATAAATCTCGGTTTGTAATTTACCAAATTTAACATGGTAAATATTAGCGTTTATATGTGGAGCTCTTCCAGCTATTGATCCTGGCATAATGGTGATAAAAAAATAATTTCCTAAATTATCAGTTACGGCGCGCCCCGACATATTAAAATATTTATCAATATATTCACTATCTGGCTCAAGCAAAGTATGATATTTTCCAGCAGCATTAGCTTGCCAAATCTCAATCACAGCCCCACTAATTGGCACACCAAAAGAATCTAAAACTTTGCCTTGTAAAAAAATTACTTCACCAAAGGCACGGTAAAACGAACCAGGTTTTTTAATAAGATTATTGCTTGTTGCAAATATTAAGGGCATCGAAATATCGGCAGCAAAAAATCTTGATGGCGTTGGCTTTTTGGGAT
The DNA here is from genome assembly GCA_002335845.1 of Rickettsiales bacterium UBA1997. Next base: position 11,649 of record DDCV01000120.1, read on the forward strand.
TAAAAACTGATGGCGATAGAGCAGAATAACTTTCTTCTGTATCTTTAAGTTGATAATTTTGCATTGCCTGCTGGCGCGCTTTTTCAAAAAAACCTTCATCAGCATAATTACTCTCTTGAGCTAGAGACTGCGGTATAAACTGTGAGCTAAATAATAAAAAACAAATTATTGATAAAAATAATCTCATTATAAAGTTTATTTTATAACTTAGGCAAGGTAACTCCGGTTTGACCCATATATTTTCCACCCTTAGTATTGTAGGCAACTTCACAAGGCTTATCACCTTGTAAAAATAAAAATTGGCAAGCTCCTTCAAATGCATAAATCTTAGCTGGTAATGGCGTTGTATTAGAAAACTCAAGCGTTACATGACCTTCCCAACCTGGCTCTAAAGGGGTTACATTAACTATAATTCCGCAGCGAGCATAAGTTGATTTGCCAACACAAATGACCAAAACATCTTCGGGTATTTTAAAATATTCAACAGTGCGAGCTAATGCAAAGCTGTTGGGTGGAATTATACAAACATCAGCATCTCTATTAACAAAACTATTGCTAGAAAAATTCTTAGGATCAACGATTGCTGAATCTATATTGGTAAAGATCTTAAATTCTCGCGCCACTCTTGCATCATAGCCATATGATGAATTTCCATAAGAAATTATTTTTTGACCATCATCATTAACCCTAATCTGCTTTCCAACAAAGGGTTCAATCATATTTTTTTCAAGCGCTAATTTAGCTATTGATTTATCGGATAATATAGACATTTATATTTTATAGATTTTTTCTATTTTTTATTCTCTTAAAAAATAACAAGAATTAAATTTTAAACAGCTCAATTTGCAATAGATCATTTTATAATGCACGACCTTAACTATCTTGAAAATATTTTGGTACTATTAATGGCGTCAGTTGTGATTGTCATAATATTCAAACAGCTTCGTCTTAGTCCAGCTCTTGGATATTTATTAGCTGGAGCTGCCATTGGTCCATTTGGCTTCGGCATTTTAACCATTGATGACACCACTAAGTCAATTGCTGAACTGGGTATTGTTTTTTTGCTATTTGCCATAGGTCTAGAGCTTTCTTTTACCAAGCTCGCAGAAATGAAGAAGTATGTTTTTGGCTTTGGCAGCCTACAAATCATCATCACCTCAGCAGTATTATCTTATTTGGTTTTTGTTGGACTTAACCTATCTCCAGAAATTTCAATATTAATTGGTAGCGCTCTTTCTCTTTCGTCAACCGCAATTGTTTTACAAGTTATTGCTGAAAATGGCGAGCAGTCAACTAGAGTTGGAAGATTGTCATTTTCAACCCTATTGATGCAGGATTTAGCAGTTATTCCTATACTTGTTTTGATACCCCTAATTAAACAAGACGGTATTGATATATCCAACGCTTTATTAGGAGCGCTGGTAAATGCTATAATTGCTTTAGCCATCATATTTGCCATCGGCAGATTATTGTTGCGGCCTTTATATAAGATGATCGCTGATACTAAAAGCGATGTATTATTTCTTAGCTTCACTCTAATAATTGTGCTTGGATCAGCTCATATGAGCCACAAAATGGGCTTATCATTTGCTTTGGGCGCCTTTGTGGCCGGCCTTATGGTTGCAGAAACTGAATATAAATATCGTGTGGAGGAGGAAACCAACTCTTTAAAGTCGTTATTTATGGGGTTGTTTTTCATGACAATAGGAATGTCATTTGATTTTGATTTGATGCTAAGAAGCTTACCATGGATAATTTTAGCTTCATTTACACTGATATCATTCAAAGCAATTATAGTTGTGACCCTTTGTCGTATTTTTAAATTTCCGCTGGGCCCATCAATTCATGCTGGACTTTTTTTAGCTCAAGGTGGTGAATTTGCTTTTGTTGTGCTCTTGATGGCAGTAAATGAAACTGTTGTTGATGTCGAAACCGCACAATTCCTAATGACTGTTGTTACCCTAACAATGGGCTTAACTCCTTTACTTGCATCGATTGGTCGTCGCGTAAAATCATATCTCTATACTAAAGAAGTTCTTCATGATGGCAAAATAAAAAGGGAGCTTGGTAATGTATCTAGCCACGTCATAATTATTGGCTTTTCTAAAGTTGGCCGCATAATTGCCCATATTTTACGCAAAAAAAATATTAACTACATTGTTTTAGACAATAACCATCGCATGGTTCGGATCGAAAAAAGTAAGGGTTATAGCATAATTTATGGAGATGCCATGAATCAAGATGTCCTGTCTCATATCGGCACCGAAAAATGTGAATCAATCATAGTTGCTATGGATGACGATGTAACTTGCATGAAGATCACTCGCTTCATACATCAAAATTTCCCCGATGCATCAGTAATTACCAAATCAGAAACTATCAATAACGCCCAGAGATTTAAGAAAGTTGGGGCAAGCTTTGTTGTATCAAAAAATCTTGAGGCTGGATTGCAAATGAGTCACGCCGCCCTTTCTTCAGTTGGCGTCAGTAGTAAAGAAATAGGGGACGCTCTCAATGCGTTTCGCGATATCAATACCGAAGTTATTAAAGATGTAATAAATTCAGAAAAATATGAGAAGGATGCCGATCTTTTTGACAAAGATAGCGAGGGAATAAAAAATAATATTAGAAAAGAAAAAAAGAGTAAAAAATTTAAAAGATTATTAGCAAAAATTACCCCTTAAAATATTTTTTTAGTAAATAAAGTAAGGTTGCTAAATTTTTTATATTAACCAGTTCATAATTTTATAAATATTATAATAATATTTATAAATCTGGACGGTTCTTTTTAGTAATCTTTTTAGCATTTTCAAAACGCCATTCTTTTATTTTTTGATGATTTCCACTAATTAAAACATCAGGAACCTTTTTGCCACGCCATTCATTTGGCCGTGTATATTGGTCATATTCTAGAAGGCTTTGGAATTCAGGATTTTTATCAGATCCAAAAGATTCTTCGCACAAAGACTTGCCCCCTCCCAAAACATCAGGAATATTTCTAATAATAGCATCTATAAAGGGAAATGCCGCAATCTCGCCACCCGACAAAACATAGTCACCAATTGAAATTTCTTCAATTTCAAACTCATTCAAAACCCTTTGATCCACCCCTTCATAGCGACCGCATAAAATAGCTATCTCTTCTAAATTAGCAAAATTAGCAGCCATTTTTTGATCGAATAGCTTGCCACGAGGCGAGAGATAAATAATTTTTCTTTTAGGGTTTTTGTTGGTTAAAAAATCAAGATTAGACTCAAGAGAGTTAGCAATAACATCTGGCTTTAGCAGCATGCCACTTCCACCACCATAAACAATATCATCAACTGCTTTATGCTTATCTTTGGCATATTGACGAATATCAATCGCCTCAATTTGCCATAATTTTTTTGCTAAAGCAATTCCAGTGACGGAAGCTGCTAAACAACCAGGAAATAGCTCAGGAAATATTGTAAAAACCTTAAAATTAGGCACTATTAGAAAAATTCTTTATACGGTTTAACGCTTCATCAACATTTTTATTATCGTGAATCATTGAAATCCGAACATAACCTTCGCCACTAACTCCAAAAGAACTTCCGGGGCAAAATACTATACCAGTTTTTGCAATTAAATTTTTGCAAAAATCAAAGGAAGAAATATTTTGAAATTGCTTTGGTAACTTTGTCCACAAAAACATACTAGCTTTTGGCTTCGATATTTCCCAATTCAGTATTTCTTGAGCTTTTTTGATGAAATAATTTCCCCTCTCATCATAAAGCATCCTCAAATTATCAAGATATTTATCGCTTTTTGGTGATAGCGCGTCAATTGCTGCCATTTGCAATGGCGTAAATGAGCTATAATCAAGATAACATTTTATCTTATAAAGTGCGGCAATTAAATCTTTATTCCCCAAGGCAAAACCAACTCGACATCCAGCCATTGAATAGCTTTTAGAGGTTGAGTAAAACTCAATAGCAATATCTTGTGCCCCTTTAACCTGAAGAATTGAGTTTGGCTTGTGTTTTTCATTAAAATAAAGCTCAGCATAAGCAATATCTGATATTATATAAATTTTTTGCTCTTTGCAGAATTTAACCAACTCTTCATAAAAAGTGAAGTCGGCAGTTTCAGCTGTTGGATTGCAAGGATAATTAACAATAACCGCCCTCACCTTGCCTTTATTTTGTAAAGCATGATCTTTAAATCTGATTAAAAAATCATTAGCGCTATGAGCTGGTATTTGATGAGTATTTGAGCGCGAAATTATAAAAGCAAAAGTATGAATCGGGTATGATGGAGATTTAATACAAATATGAGTATTATTATCAGAAATTGCCGTAGCAAGCGAAGTGATTCCCTCTTTTGAGCCAATAGTAACTAAGCTTTGAGTTTTATAGTCCAAATCAACATCAAAAACCCTTTTATAATATTGGCATATTGCTTGTCTTAAATCATGGATTCCGCCACTAACAGAATATCCATAAAGCTTTGGATCTTGAGTTAGTTGCTGCAAATTTTGCATAACGTGATCTGGTGGCGCCGAATCTGGATTTCCCATACCAAAATCAATAAGATTAAGGCCATCATCAATAGCTTTTTGCTTAATATCGCCAATTGCCGCAAATATATATGGCGGCAATTTGGAGGTAAGATCAAATTGATTACTGAGCATTTATTTTAAGGTCAGGTTTTTTAATAACTGCAATTTCAAGCTCTTTAAGATGTCTTTTTTCAATTTCCTTTGGCGCACCAGTCATCAAATCTTGCGCTTTACCATTCATTGGAAATGGAATTATTTCACGAATATTAGGCTCATCAGCTAAAAGCATGATAATGCGATCAATTCCCGGTGCAATTCCACCATGAGGTGGGGCACCATATTTAAAGGCATTAATCATGGCACCAAACTCTATATCAACCTGATCCTTACTATAGCCAGCAATTTCAAAGGCTTTATACATAATTTCTGGATCATGATTACGAATAGCGCCACTTGAAAGCTCAACGCCGTTGCAAACAATATCATATTGATAGGCTTTTATTTGTAGCGGGTCATCATTTTGTAAAGCATCGAATCCTCCTTGCGGCATTGAAAATGGATTATGGGAGAAGTCGATTTTTCTTTTTTCTTCATTAAACTCATACATTGGAAAATCAATTACCCAGCAGAATTTATAAATTGAATCATCAATTAATTGCAAATCTTCGCCGATCTTAGTTCTCACCATACCAGCAATTTTTTGTGCCTCCAATAATTTACCACATGAAAAGAAAACCGCATCACCAGCTGATAATTGAGCTCTATTTTTAAGGTCTTGTATTTTATCCTTATCAAGAAATTTAGCAATCGGACCTTTAGCTTCGCCATTTTCGTCAAAGATAATGTAAGCAAGACCCTTGGCACCGTTACCAATAGCAAATTGAATCATTTTATCAAAAAATGAGCGAGGATTATTTGAGCATTTTGGCGCTGGAATTGCCATGATTGAAGCTCCAGAATCAATGGCTTTAGTAAATATTGAGAATCCTGAGCCAATAAAAATATCACTAGCTTCGCATATTTCTATTGGATTGCGTAAATCTGGCTTATCAGAACCATATTTAAGCATAGATTCTTTGTAAGGAATTTTAATAAAATCTTCATCTAAAACTTTTTTTACGCCAAATTCTGCAAAGATATTTTTAAGTAATGGTTCTAAAATTTTAAAAATATCTTCTTGCTCAACAAAGGCCATTTCAATATCAAGTTGATAGAATTCTGGAGCACGATCAGCGCGAAGATCCTCGTCACGAAAACATGGTGCAATCTGAAAATAGCGATCAAAACTAGAAAGCATTAAAAGCTGCTTGAATTGCTGAGGAGCTTGTGGCAAGGCGTAAAATTTACCATGATGAATTCTTGAGGGCACTACATAATCTCTTGCTCCTTCTGGAGAAGATGCCGTAAGAATTGGCGTTTGAATTTCAAGAAAATTATCTTGTGTCATTAAGGCTCTGATTTTAGCAATAACTTGTGAACGCAAAATGATATTTTTATGAACTCGGGCAGTTCTAAGGTCTAAAAAGCGATATTTTAATCTTAAATCTTCTGGATAATTCTCATCCTCTTTATTTATTTGAAATGGAATTTGTTTGGCTAAAGATTCTATAACTAATTCTTTAATGTGAACCTCTATTTTACCAGTTGGTATATCTTTATTAATTGTATCAGATGATCTTCTTATGACCTGACCTTTTATAGTTACAACGGATTCGTTAGTAATTCTAGCCAAATAAGAGAAGGTTCCCATATCAATATTACTAACACCATCAACAACTTCCCTGGCAACAAGATCTGTATTATTATTTAACTTATCGATTGAGGTTTTTTCAATTTCAGGAACTTGCGAAATATCAGCAACACATTGTGTGATGCCATAATGATCTCTTAAATCAAAAAATATCAAATCGCCATGATCTCTTTTACTGTGAATCCAGCCAGAAACTATGACTTCTTGATCTATTAAATTTTCATTTAATTCATTACAATTGTGAGAGCGATATTTGTTCATAAGTTTAGTTGAATTTTAATAAACATCATAAGAGTTTGTGCCACCATGCTTTAAGCGATTGGGGCAAACATTGCATTTTGACATGCGGGCAATAAATAGCTCAATTGCTCTTGGCTCTTTTAGGCAAATTAACCAGCCAATAAAGTGAATTCCAGGAAGCAATATAAAGAGATAGAAAAAACTGGTTGTAACAACAAACGCCAAAAGCGAAAAAATACCATTAAGTGCAGCAAAATTATAGCTCACGCCAGCAATCATAGGCGGCCTAGTTAAACCCAAGAATAAAGCATCGGCTTCAATAGTTCCAACTGATGACATTATAATAAATTAATTTAATGAATAGAATTGACAATGATTTTGCTATCAATAAAAACTAACCGCTGAAATATTCAATTCAATATAATATTTATGATTCTTTCTAAGATCCTTTCAAATGTAAAACCTTCACCAACAATTGCCGTCTCAATGAAGGCAGCAGAGTTAAAAGCTCAAGGCAAAAATATTATATCACTTGGAATGGGAGAACCAGATTTTGATACTCCGCAAAATATCAAAGACGCAGCGATTGAGGCAATTAATGATGGCGATACTAGATATACTGCGGTTAATGGTACAGCGCTTTTAAAAAAAGCTATCATAGAAAAGCTTAGAAGAGATAATGAATTAGACTACCAAAACAATGAGATTATAGTTAGCGTTGGTGCTAAGCATGTAATTTATAATGCTTTAGTGGCTTCAATAAATCCTGGTGATGAAGTTATTATTCCTGCACCTTATTGGGTTTCCTATCCAGATATGGTGCTTTTATGTCAAGGTAGTCCGGTTATTATTGAAACTGAGGCTAAAAATAACTTTAAAATCACTCCCCAAGATCTTGAAAATTCTATAAGCGATAAAACAAAATGGATTATACTCAATTCACCAAGCAATCCAACGGGTTCATGTTATGATAAAGCAGAGCTAAAAGAATTGGCTAAAATATTAATCAAATATCCTCAAGTAAATATCATGAGTGATGATATTTATGAACATCTAATTTTTGATGATTTAGAATTTGCTACAATTGCTCAAATTGAACCAAAGCTAAAAGATCGAACTCTTATTGTAAACGGCGTTTCAAAAGCATATGCTATGACCGGATGGAGAATAGGTTATGGCGCTGGCAATAAGGAGTTGATCAAAGCCATGTCAATGATTCAGTCACAAAGCACTTCTTGCCCAACTTCAATTAGCCAAGCTGCATCGGTTGAAGCTTTAAATGGTACGCAAGAATACATTCCTCACAATGCCAAAATATTTCAATCGCGTCGTGATATGGTGGTAGAAATGCTTAATAAAATTGATGGATTAGAATGCAATAAACCAAATGGCGCGTTTTATGTCTTCCCTTCTTGCCAGGGTCTTTTTGGTAAAAAAACGCCTCAAGCAAAAATAATTGAATCGGATAGTGATTTTGCTACATATATCTTAGAGGAGGCTTTAGTTGCCATTGTTCCAGGGTCGGCATTTGGTAGCCCTGGATTCTTTAGAATGTCATACGCCGCCTCAGAAGATTTTTTAAGAGATGCCTTATTGCGCATTGAGTCGGCCTGTAAAAAACTTAAATAATGCAAGCATTATTTCATGAAACAGTGAATATATTAGTTGATATTGTTGAAAAATTTGGATATTTTGGCATTTTTTTTGGCATGCTTTTAGAAAGTACTCCGGTGCCAATTCCTAGTGAATTAATAATGATTCCAGCTGGAATTGCGGCTGCAAAAGGAATAGTTAATATTTATCTAGTAATTTTTTTAGGAATTTTAGGAAATGTTTTTGGTGCTGCAATTTGCTATTATATTTCGCTATATTTTGGTCGCAAATTTATTGTAAAATTCGGTAAATATTTCTTCTTAAAAACTGAAATAATTGAAAAAATGGAGAATTTTTTCAAGAGACATGGGCCAATTTCAGTTTTTATTGGTCGCTTACTTCCTGGCTTTCGTCATTTCATTTCAATTCCTGCTGGGTTAGCCAAAATGAATATTAGGCTGTTTTATCTTTATACAATTCTTGGTTCAACAATTTGGACTTCTATTTTATCAACAATTGGCTATTTTATTGGCGACAATCAAGATTTAGTTGAAAAATATCTACATGAATTATTTGAGATTGTAGTTATATCGATATTGATTATCGGCGCTTGTTATTTTTTATTCAAATCAAAAAAATATAGAGCTTAAAAACTTTATTACAGAATCTTTAAACCAAATTTGTGAAGGTATAAAAGCTGCAAATCAATCCTCAATAGCACCACATTATATGCCAGACGCAGCAAAAGATTATAATACAGGCAAGTCGACAGTTGCTTATGATTATGAAGGTAAAAAAATTGACTTTGATATAATGGCTGAGGTAGCAAGCGATAAAAAACTAAATATTGCTGGTGGAATTGGTGTAAAACTAGCAAATGCAAAGACTGTATTAACTCGCGCCCTAACTAGCTAACTTTTAACTACAGTATTTTCCTTCTTGAAGCTCTTCTTGAAAACTAAAGTAGCAGTAAGTACTATGGCTTTCAACAAGATCTTCAAGAAAAAAAATCTTTTTGTTAAAAGGTCAACTAGTTAGTGCACGGGTTAATAACTAGTCAAGACCCTTTAGTAATTAATCTTGGGTCTAGACAACTTTAGAGAGGAAAATCCCTCAACATTTTTAATATTATAGTATATAAATCTAATTTTCTATTATTAAATCTAAACTCACATTCTTTCAAATGAAGAGCAAATTTATCATCTGTTAATCCGTTAAATTTTGCTAAT
>DDCV01000082.1 GCA_002335845.1 Rickettsiales bacterium UBA1997
CCAGAAAATGTAAATAATCCAATTTTTTCTGCAAGTGATGCAATAGTTGAGCTTAAAAATACAGTTTGGGATAATGGAAATGCAATTTTTCAACCTACAAGTTTTCAAATATCCAATATTCATTCTGGAACTGGAGCAAAAAATGTTGTTCCTGGAGAGTTGGAAATGTTTTTTAATTTCAGATATTCGACTGAATCTTCTCAAGAAACATTAATTGATGAGTTCGAGGCTATTCTTAAAAAATTAAATATTGAATACGAGATCGATTGGAAATTAAGCGGCCTTCCCTATTTGACTGAAAAAGATAATCTTAAGGATGTTGTAGTTCAATCAGTTCAAAAAATTACTGGATATAGTCCTGATTTAAATGCAAAGGGCGGAACATCTGACGGAAGATTCATTGCAAAAATGGGTACAGAAATTGTTGAGCTTGGCCCGCTAAATGAAACCATTCATCAAATAGACGAACATATTAAAATATCTGAGTTAAGGGTCCTCAAGGATATCTATACAGATATCCTTGAAGGCCTAAATAGAAAGTTAAAAAATAATCTTAGTTAACTTTCTGCCTTATTTGCTTTAAAGAAAAAAGCCAGCCCAATTAGAATTGCGGCAATTACTGCATAATATTGAATCATAAAAGTAAATATAGGCTGAACTGAAGTTAATCCGTCAACTGTTGCATCTCCTCCAAGGAGACCAGCAAGGACTCCGCCTATTGCTGACGCAAGGAACCATAACCCAAACATTTGGCCCATATACCTCTTAGGTGAATATTTTGAAAAGGCAGATAAGCCTATAGGAGAAAGTGCAAGTTCACCCCATGTTTGTAATAGATAGGTGATTACAAGCCATCTCATGCCAACTGGCGAAGAGATCATAGCCAGTTGAACAGCATAAACCATAACAATAAAACTAATAGCCATAAAGATTAAACCAATTGCAAATTTTATTGGAAGTGACGGATCCATATTTATTCTTGCTAAGTGAGCCCAAATACCTGCAAAAATAGGTGCAAATATAACTACAAATATAGGGTTTGCGAATTGCAGCCATCCTATTGGAATAATAAAACCTGCTACAGATAGATCAGTATAATCTCTTGCGAAAATACTCAATGAACTTGCTGACTGATCAAACCCCGACCAGAATGCAGCGGCGCCAATAAAGAGAACGAACAACAAAAGAAGATTCTTTTTTTCTGAATCTGACAAGCCTGCAAAAATATATAAATATAGAAAATATAGACCAGCTACAACTGTTAAAAAATATGCAAAGTTTTCAGCAAAAACTCTTGGATCGATAGTTATTAAACCAAGAAGGCCGAAACCTATAACTCCGAACATTAAAACCAAACTAAGTTTAGTCCATCTAATAAGTTTAGCTCTTCTTAAATCATCCATGTCATTTGGATTAGCGCCAGCTGAACCCAGAAGATGTCTGAACTTAATGTACTGATAGACACCAAATGCCATTCCTATTCCAGCAGCACCAAACCCATAATGCCAACCGATTTTCTCACCAAGATATGAGCAAATTAAAAACCCAAGAGTAGACCCAACATTAATGGACATATAAAAAATTGTATAGCCAGAGTCCCTTCTGTCATCATTTTCCTTATAAAGATTTCCTACTATTGTTGAGATATTCCCTTTTAATAAACCTGTACCAAGTACCACAAGAATAAGTCCCAAGAAGAATGTCTGCTCTAATGGTATTGCAAGGGTGAAGTGGCCTAAAGCAATAATAATGGCACCTATAAGGACTGCTTTTTGATGACCTAAAATATTATCTGCAATCCATCCACCAGGAACCACCATAAAATAGACCATTCCAACATAAATACCATAAATAGCATTAGCATTCATTGAAGAAATACCCATCCCAGGATTAAAGCCAGTTATTGAACCTGTCATGTATAAAACTAATAATGCTCTCATTCCATAGTAAGACATTCTTTCCCACATCTCGGTCAAAAATAGAGTTCTTAATCCAATTGGATGCCCAAAAAAGCCTGTTTCTTTATTCATAATGATTTATTTTCTAAGTTGTTTTAATTACTATAACAAAATGAAAATAAAATCACACCAAGTCTCTCCTGTAAAAAGAATTGCAGCAACTATCTATGATTTATTCTTACTTTTAGGTGTTTGGTTTTTGGTCGGATCTATAGCTTTATGGGCTAATAATGGAGATGTGCTGAATCCATGGCTTGGCTTAACCTTAGTCTTTATTAGCACTTGGTCTTTTTATGCTTACTTTTGGACCCATGGAAATAAAACTTTAGGCATGGCAGTTTGGAAGATAGAAATTTATAGTGAGGATGGCAATAAACTAACTATTAAACAAGTAACTATTAGATTTATTGTGAATCTTCTAATCGTTTTTTTTGCAGGTCTACCCTTATTACAAATTTATTTTTCAAAAAATGGAAGGTCTATCAGCGACCATTTATCCAGAACCAATTTAAGATACATTTAAATTTTTTTATAAGAATAAATACTAATTAATATTAAAGTACATGCAGGCATAACAACCCCAATTAGGATTGGTAGATTGTATGAAATGAAAATACTTACCGAAAGATCTTGAGAAATTCTATATAAGAACCCACCAACGACAGCTAAAACAATTCTTGATCCAGGAGAAGAATCTCTTAATGAGCCAAAGATAAAAGCCCCAAAAAATATTAATATTGCCCATACTGAAAATGGGTAAAATAATTTTTTATAGTAAGCTTTATCTAGATGAGCTTTGAATAAAATATCATCCTCGAGATTGCTGTGCCAATGCATCAAATATGATCTATAACTAATAATTTGAGTAATTGTTAAGTTATCAATATCTGAAAATGGAATGCTTGCAACCAAAGGAAATGAGAATTTTTCAAGATTACTTATTGTGTCTTGAGAGGAAGCACTTTCAATTAGTACATTTTCATCAAACACAATTGTGCCATCTTTAATTTTTGCTGACTGTGCTGATTTAAAATATTTAACTTTCATTGAATCAAGATCAATTCTTATAAGCCTTGGATTAAAAATAGTATCTTTAACAATATTTGTGTAACTCAAAAATGAGTTATCTTGCATTATCCATTGAAAATTTGCTTCCGTCTTTTTTGATTGATCTGCATGCAAAACTTTCTCGATTTTAGAATTCATATGCAACTCTTTAAAAATAACCTCATCCAAAATTAAAACTGAAAGGACTAAAACCATAGAGCCTATTGAACTTATTAAAATTATTTTTATTGGAGATTTCCCATTAGATCTAAGCACATTGAGGTTTCCCTCTTGATGAGAAATCCCAAGCGCGATCATAAAACCAAGAAGAGATGCACCTTCAAGGAACTCAATTGATCTATGGGGCATGGAAGTAATTGAATATTTAAGTATTAAAAAGAAGGTGTAATTATCTGTTAGGCCTTCTAACTCAGAGATGATATTGAATACCATATCAAGCAATGCAAAAATAATGAAAATAAATGATGAAATAACTAAAGATCTTTTTATAAGGTACTTATTGAATATCTTCATTATGAAATAATCCAAAAAAGAATAAGTATTAAGACCAATACAACGAAATATTTAAAATATTCGTGTTCTCTAAAGAGTAATATTTTTGTATTTGCAACCTGAAGGCTATTCTTAAAAAGATACAAGGCTACTAGCAAGCCAAAAATTAAATGCACCCACCATAAGCCAATTCCCGAGTCTGGATTAGAAGCAAGTGATTCTCTTCCAAGAATTAACAGACTTAAATATGAAGTATAAATAAGCATTCCTGGAAGAATTACTGAGAACCTTCCCTGTCTAGGCTTTACTGCCCCCATGAAAACACCTAAAAATAATAAAATAATTAGAGTAGATGGAATAGAAAGATTCCAATGAAGATTAGCTCTTGCGGATAAATCAGAATAATCAAAAATTTTTGACATATTAAGCCCATCTACTCTGCTCATATCTCTCTCAATAGGAGAAGTAAGGCTTTTGAATGAAGAAGTTACTTGCTTTTGATTTGAAAAAATTCCTTTATATAAAATTCCATTTTTAAAATCTAGGTTTAATTGGCTTTTATTTTTAGAAATTTGGAGTTGGTCAGCAACCACAAAACTAGAGCCATTTTTATCAGATATAAGTAGTTTTATTTCTGATAACACATCCTTATTAATATCTTTTGCATAGATGAAAGCCCTACCGCCCTCTAAAACATATAATTTTTCAGGTTTCATTGATTCGATTTGCTCTTCAAAAGAATCTATAGATATTAATTCTTGAGACAATGCTTTCGTATATGGAGCTATATAAAGACTCAACATTAAAGTTATAGAAAAATATATAAATGCTTGAGGAGCTAGGAATTTAACCAAGTCAAGTTGTGAAAGGCCCACAGATATGTATCCATATATTTCTCGCTCTGCATAGAGTCTGCTAATACTGATTAATATTCCTAGAAAAAAAGATAAGGGTATTAGTAGAGTAATAAAGTCAGGAAATCTTAAAAAAATAACACCAAAAATGATGCTTGGATCCATTAAACCCTCAGCAGCTTTTTCAAAATAACCAACAAATCTAGATCCTACAACAAGAAGGAAAAGGATCATAAGAATACTGCTAGAAGTTTTTAGTACTTCCATATTCAAACTTTTTGAAAGAATATTTTTTTTATACATGCCTTGAGAACTATGATGCATTACAATATTTATCTTATCAGTAAATACCATAACAGGAGAACTTAAATGGCGTATAAAGTTTTAAATAAT
>DDCV01000080.1 GCA_002335845.1 Rickettsiales bacterium UBA1997
TTTCGGGTGATTTTTTATATAATGGTAATTTTGGCATTAATACTAACAAAATAACATTCTTTTTAGTTACTAGAAGAAATGCTGTTGGTTGGGAAGTTAGGTCGTTAAGCGGCGTTAGAAATGGCGTGGCACAAGATTTTTCCAGTGCTAATTCTTTTTGGATTTACGAGCCTAGCAATAATGGAGAAAATATTCGTTCAACTTTAAGAGGTGTTGGCAATTTGATGCCTCATCCTGGCAATGGCACAACTTACATATTAAGCCTTGTTTATGATGGATCAGCCATAAGAACTTATATTAATGGGGCTCTAGTAGTTGAAAATTCTGCTAGCGGATCAATTATTGTTGATAAAATGTATATTGGTAAAGGAAGTCACTGTCAAAGCCCCACTATCTATGGTGGTAGTGGTTTTGCACAGTGCTCCTATCAAGGAGAAATATCGGAGATGATATTTTTTGATAAAAACCTTAAAAATGATGACAGAAAATCTGTTGAAAAATATTTAGGAGATAAATATGCCATTAAAATTGCCGATGATTAAATTTTTTATTATAGCTGGTGAAGCCTCGGGTGATTTATTGGGTAGTAAAATAATTACCGAGCTTCAAGAAAGAGCTAAAAAAAGTAAGCAGAAATTTGAATTTGTAGGAGTTGGTGGTGATTTGATGAAGTCTCAGGGCTTAAAATCCATATTTGCAATGGAGGAGCTTTCGGTCATGGGTTTTTCGGAGGTTGTGCCACATATTCCAAGATTATTAAAAAGAATTAATCAAACAGTTCAATTTATAAAAAAGGAAAAGCCACATCACATTATAACGATTGATTCTCCAGATTTTTGTTTTCGAGTAGTTAAGAAATTAAAAAGTGAATATAGCAAATCTTCTGAATTATTTCAAAAATTTTCCAATATAAAAAAAACTCATCTCATCGCTCCTTCAGTTTGGGCTTATCGTGAAAAAAGAGCGCAAAAAATTGCCAGACTATACGATTTATTATTAGCAATTCTACCTTTTGAGCCACCTTATTTTGAGAAATATAGCCTAAAAACAGTGTTTATTGGTAATCCAGTGGTTGAAAAATCCCCTGATTTTGCTAAAAAAGAAGTTTTGAATAAAAAATTTCGTCAAAAATATAAGATTAAGACAGATGATATATTAATCTATATAACTCCAGGTAGTAGAAATGGTGAAGTTAAGAGAATTTTCCCCGAATTTATTAAGGCAATAAGCCTGTTATCAAAAACATATCCCAATATCAAAATAGCTATACCGCTAGTTGCCAAAACCAGCGACTTAGTTAGGCGTATGTCGCAAAAATTAGTTGTTAATTATCAATTAATTGATTCTAAAGAAAAAGAGTCTGCCTTATTTGCTGCTAATTTCGCTTTGGCTAAATCTGGCACCAACACTATTGAGATTTCGCTTTATCAAATACCTATGATAATTGCTTATAAGGTTAGTTTTTTTACTTATATTTTAGCTAAAATATTACTAAAAGTGAAGTTTGCCAATTTGATTAATTTAATTTTAAACAAAGAGGTTATTCCAGAAATGATTCAGAAAAATTGTCGAGGAACGAAAATTTGCAATGAGTTATTAAAATTAGTCGGCAGCAGCAAAGCATCGCAACAGCAAATTGATGATTCAAAAATATCCCTAAATATCTTAGGATTAAATTCTAAAATATCTTCCACCAAAAAATGCGTTAATGCAATATTGGATTATGAAAAATAGCTTATTAACCAATTCATAAATTAATAGACATTCTAACTGCAATATTTTCCCTTTTAAAATTACTTTAGAATACCAAGGTAGCAATAAGTACTATGGCATTCTAAAGTAATTTTAAAAAGCAAAATCTTTTTATTTATAATATCTATTAATTTATGAACTGGTTAATAATAAAAATTATTATTTTTATTTTTTTACTACCATTTTCCACTGCCAACTCTGAAATAATTGGTTGCGATAATAACAATCTCGAATGTAGTCCAGTTTTTTCTTCTCTGGTTTATAATTCTGATAATGGTCGGATAATTTCTGAAACTAGGTCGGAAAATAATATATATCCCGCATCTTTAGTTAAGTTAATGACAGTTTATTTAGTTTTTGAAGCTATTGAAAGCGGCACTTTGTCATTAGATGATGTTGTCGCTTTTTCTAAAAGAGGTGAGGAGATTTCAAAAATTAATAAAATCACAACCTTAAATGTTTTAGAGGGTGATTTAATTAAAATAAAAGATGCAATCAGAGGGACCATAATTAAGTCTTTTAATGAGGCTGCTATTGTTTTAGCTGAAGCAGTTTCGGGTAATGAATGGAGTTTTGTGCGGCTTATGAATGAAAAAGCTAAAGATTTGGGTATGATCAATACAAGCTTTCGCAATGCAACAGGCCTTCATGCCGAAGGTCAATATACCACGGCCTATGATTTGGCGCGCTTAGCTAGATCTCTAAAAAATGATTTCTGGCAATATTATCATTATTTTTCAGAAGAAGAATTTTCTTTTAATGGCAAAAATTTCATTACCCACAATCATGTTTTGCGAGAATATCCAGGTGCCAAAGGTCTGAAGACTGGATTTACTAGAGCTTCAGGCTTTAATTTGATCTCAGCAGCTTGGAAAAATGACAATAAAATAGTCTCAATTCTTGCCAATTGTTCTAGTTTTGAAGATCGTGATCAACAAACAAAAGATATTTTTAATCAATCATTTTCCAAGTTGAATGATGTCAAAAAGCCAACATTGGGATCAAAAATAACAGAAGGCTTTAGCTATGAAAAGCTTAATCCTAAAGCTATATATTATGAATCTATAAATATGAAGCACAGAATAGGCGGCGGAGCTATTAATGCCAAAAGCCATCTTTAAAATAGGTTGAACGTAGTATTAAAGATGGGAAATGGTATTATAAGTCATTAAAGCTATTGGAGAATTTCAATGATTCTAAAACTTTAAAAGCTTGGCCATTATCTATTGATCTTGAAGCCGCTTCTAATCCTTCTGTAATATTTTTTACCTTCTTTGCTGCGAGCAAGGCGTAAGCAGAATTGATTATGGCGATATCGCGATATGGTGATTTTTTGCCATTTAATAATTCTAATAGCTTTTTCGCATTATATTTTGGATCTTTGCCCTTTATATCACTCAGCTTTACTTTATTAAATCCTAATTTTTGTGGATTTATAATTTCTTCATCAGCTATTTTTCCATCTATGCATCTAATTAAGTAAGAATTATCAGTTAATGTTATTTCATCCATGCCATCAAATCCGTGAACTATAAAAACTTGAGAATTGTGTTTTTGTTCTTTTTGCTCCTGACTAATTACCGATGCTATTTTGCTCATCGAGCTTCTGTTAGATGTTCCTATTAGCTGATATCTTGTATTGGCAGGATTTAGTAAAGGTCCAAGAAAATTAAATATTGTTGCAACTCCTAATTCTTTTCTAGCTTCGGCGACATTTTTTAATGAATTATGAAATAAAGGAGCAAATAAAAAACATAGATTCTTGTTGCGCAAATTTTCTTCAATTTCCGTCTTATCATCACATATTTTAATATCTAATTCTTGGAATATGTCAGCCGATCCCGATCTTGAGGAGATTGCCTTATTGCCATGCTTGGCAACGCACACTCCTAATCCGGCAACAATAAAGCTAACAGCTGTAGAGATATTTAAAGTATTTAGTTTATCACCACCTGTGCCACATACATCCAGAGCGTTAATTGGTGCTGATATTTTAGTCATGCGTTTTTTTAAAGAGTGTATCGCCCCTAAAAAAGAGTTTTGTGGTAGATTTATGTCATTAAGATTGAGCAAAAAATCTTTTATATAGTTTTTAGCAATCTTATCTTCAAAAATTTTATCAAAAAAAGTCTCAAATTGTTCAGCTGTGCAATTTTCTAATTCCATGTTAAATTAAATCTAAAAAATTTTTAATAATTTGATGGCCATATTCTGAGGCGATGGATTCGGGATGAAATTGTACGCCATAGATTGGGTAATTTTTATGCTCTATTGCCATGATAATGCCATCTTTAGTTGTGGCTGTAATATTAAATTCATTTTTATTCAAGCTAGCTTCTTCAACAGTAAGAGAATGATATCTTGTGGCTTTAAAAGGTGACGGGATATCTTTAAATATTTTATTATCTTTGTGATAAATATCGCTAATTTTGCCATGCATTGGCGTGGTTTTAATTATTTTGGCACCATAATTTTGAGCAATTGCTTGATGACCCAAGCAGACTCCAAAAATTGGTATTTTTCCTTTAAATTTATCAATAACATTTAAGCAAATACCGGCTTCATTTGGCGTGCAAGGGCCAGGTGATAGAATGATAGCTTGTGGCTTAAGCTTTTCTATTTCGGCTAAAGATATTTTATCGTTTCTTTTAACTAAAATATCGTTAGCGCCGCATTCAATAAAGTAGTGGTAGAGGTTGTAAGTAAAGCTATCGTAATTATCGATTAATAGAATCATTTATAATTTGTTATATATTTAAGAAAGTCCTTATCAGAAATTTTGGAATCATTAATTTTTAGTTGTGGTGGGTTATTAACTATAATAGTTTCGATTGTAATATTGCGTGATTTTAAGGATTCAATGCAACATAGGGTTTGACTAATCGATCCTAAAAAATTGGCGGTTATTAGTATTACTGGAATTTGTAGCTTTTGAGCTAAATCAATAAATGTTTTGTCTTTATTTATCGGCGTCATAATTCCGCCAGCAGATTCAATAAATAGAGTTTTTCCTGCTTTTTGCGCTTTCTTGATGTTGTTATGGCAAAAATCTACTAGCTCAGTAAAATTGATTTCATCATTTGCAGCAATATGAGGTGAGGCTGCTAATTCAAAGCGCCAAGGGCTTATTAAATCAAGATTATGCTGGTTTATCTCTAGGCCTAATGCATTTAGAATTTTGGCCGAGTCTGATTCATGATCCTCTTTTTTGAAACCGCTGATAATTGGCTTAATCGCAAAAGAATGTTCTATTTTTCTACAATATTTTGTAACAAAGTGAGTTTTGCCAATATCGGTTGAAATAGCGGCAACAAAATATTGTCCCAAATATTTCTTTATACACATTATTGTAAGTTAGAGAAAGATGAATATACTGGGCCAAATACTGCAATTGCAATCCAAGCAATCATACCACCCATAATTAGAGTCAACATTGGTTGAATTAGAGCCGTGATTTTCTCGATGGAGTCATTAATTTCGCGATCATAGAAGAATTTAATATTGTCAAGTGATCCTTCCATATTACCACTTTCTTCACCAATTTTAAACATTCTAACTACCATGTTAGGAAAATATTTAGCATGGGCTATGGAGTCGGCTAGGGATAATCCATCCGATACATTTTGTTCAACGGTGATGATGCTATTTTTAATAGCCTTATTTTTTATAAGCTCTGATGATAGTTCCAAACATTCAATAACGCCAAGACCGCTTTTAAAAGTCATGCCAAAAAATTGACAAAATTTAGCTGATTCAATTTTTTTAATAATAGGGCCAAAAACTGGGATTTTTAGTTTTAAATTGTCAATTTTAATAGCTAGGTTTTTTGATGATTTAGATACTGCTTTGGCAGTAATCCATAAAAATGGCGCGCCAAATAGCATTATATACCAGTTATTTTGAAAAAATCCTGAAAATCCTATAAGGGCTATTGTTGTTGCTGGAAGCTCCATATTTTGCGCTGTTAAGAAGCCTGTTACTTTTGGAATTACAACAGTTGTCATAATGCCAAGAACTATAAACATAATTAATATACCAAATACTGGACCAACTATTGCCTTTGAGGCTTTGCGTTTAATTTCAAGGTTCCACTTAATATCATCGATAATATTTTTAAATGAATCTGATAAATTTCCTGTTTTTTCACCCATATCAATTAAGCCGACATAAATTGATTTAAAGATATCGGGATATTTTGCAATGGCTTGCGAGAATAAATTGCCATTTTTAATAGATTCACTTATTTCTTGAGACAGCTCTCTAATTGCCGTTGATTCACTTGTTTCCTTGAGGTCATTTATAGAATCAAGTATAGAAACACCAGCTCTTTCAAGTTGCTCAAGGTGAATAAATATTGAAACTAGATCCTTATCACTAACTCTATTAAATAATCCAGCGCCAAAATTTGTTTCTTGTCTATAGCTAATTAGCTCAAGATCATTATCTTTTATAAGGGCGAATAAATCTGAGGTGTTGCTAGCGGTTATCTTGCCATTTTTATAATTCCCTTCATTGTCAATTGCCTTGTAGCGATAATGTCTCATTTATTCCCCTTTTCTCTTTTAATCATTTTTTTTATAATCATATTTCGTTTTAATTTTGATATATGATCAACAAAAGTAATGCCGTTAGTATGGTCAATTTCATGCTGTATACAGGTTGCTAAAAGCCCAGACATTTTTTCACTACGCTCATTTCCATCAAAATCTAGATATTTAACTTCAACTTCTTGAGGCCTTTCAACAGAAGAGCTAGCGCCAGGAAATGATAGGCATCCTTCTTTGTAAGTTGATGTTTGAGTGGATGATTTAATTATTTGGGGATTAATAAAAAATCGGGGATTATTATTAGATATTTTATATTTAGTGTCACTATCGGGGCTTAATATTTCTATTTTATAGTCGGTATCAATAACGATCATTTTTTTTAAGATACCAATTTGCACGGCAGCAAGACCAATGCCTTGCTCATGATACATGGTTTCAATCATGTCTTTAAGAATATTTTGAATATCACTATCAACTTTTTCCACTTTTTTTGATATCTTCTGCAAAAGAGGATCTGGTGATGTAATTAATTTTAATATAGTCATTATTTTAAAATCTTGTGACAAATTTCTGCAATTGCCTGTGGATATATTTTATGCTCATAATTTAAAATTTTTTTACTTAAGCTACTAAAATCATCATCTTCATTAATTTCAACCCTAGCTTGTTTTATTATTGGCCCTGAATCCATTTCTTTCGTAACATAATGAACGCTACAGCCGCTAAACTTGGCTTGGGATTTTAAAGCGTCAGCAACGGCGTTAGCCCCTTTAAAATCTGGTAATAAGGATGGATGAATATTAATTAAGCGATTTTGCCATTTTGTCACAAACCATTCAGATAGTAGTCGCATAAAACCAGCCAAACATATCAAATCAATATTATGTTTAGTAATTTCTCGATCCATAGCCTGATCAAATTCTAGTCTTGGACTTGAATTATTAGAAAAATCTTTGTGATTTATGATTGTGGTTGGAATATTTTGTGATTTAGCAAAATTTAAGCCCTCGGCATCGGGTTTATTTGATAATATTAAAGATATTTCAGCAGGAAATTTTTTATCCGCACAGGCTTGTATAATAGCTTTCATGTTGCTGCCACGACCCGATATCAAAATAGCTATTTTAATTTTACCCTTAGGCTGAGATCCATTTGACGCCATCTTTTTTATAGGATTTTATTGTAAATGAATTTTTTTCAAAGCTTTGTTTCAGATGATTATTTTTGTTAATATTGCCATTTAAAGTAAAGCAAAAAACTCGTGAAAACTGTTTTAAAAAATCATCTTCAACAACATCTAGAATTATCAAGTAATCAGCTTCATTAAAGTTTTTCTGCTCGTTGCTTAGAATTATTGGTTGGCGCTTTAGATCAAAATCCTTATCAAAAATTGTAATATGGGGTAAAAATTTATTGCGCCCATAGCTCCATAATGAATTATCCAACTCTCTAATAAGATCGCTATTTTCACAATAAATTAAAACCTTTTTACCTTGCTCTAGAACTTTAAATAATAGAGGGGCTAAAGCTATAGAATCTATTTTATCTACTTGGTATAAGGTTGCTTCCATTATTTAAAAAAATGTGAAAATTCGTCAAATATTTGTATATACATCTCTTTTTTAAATCTAACAATTGCAGTTAATATATCTTTTTTATCAATCCATTTCCATTGTGAAAATTCTGGATCTTCAGTGGCCACATTAATATCTTCATTATTTCCTGTAAATTGAGCTAAGTACCATCTTTGTTTTTGACCAAGATATTTACCGCCCCAGAACTTCTTTTGTAATTTATAAGGTAAATTGTAATATAAATAACCCTTTGTTTTATCTAAAATTTTTATTTTATTTTGCACTATTCCAGTTTCTTCTTCTATTTCTCTGAAAATTGCAATATCCTCATCTTCATTTTCATCAATGCCGCCTTGTGGCATTTGCCAAGCGTCAGATCTGTTATCGATTCTTTTGCCAACAAAAATTTCTTTTTTTACATTTATCAATACAACGCCAACACCCCTGCGATAAAGATAATCAGGCTTTTGCATTTGTTTATTTTTTGTCATTTTGATTTATGCACAACCCTTGTTAATAAAAAAATATATAGTTAAAAATAATATCTAAACTACTAAAAATCAAATATTGTTATATGAAATTTGTTTCCACGCGACTTAAATCTCCAGCTTTAAACTTTGAAGAAACTGTTATGCAGGGCCTTGCTCCAGATGGAGGCTTGTATGTGCCAGAGTTTTTGCCTCAATTCGATGAGCAATATATTGCTAAAATGACGCGCATGAATTATGAAGAAATTTTCTTCGAAATCACTAAGCATTTTGTCGGTGATGAGATTCCAAATAATGATTATAAAGACATAATCGCCAAATCTTATAAAACATTCTCGCATAAAGCTATAGCTCCTCTAAAGCAGCTTGATAGCCAGCATTATTTATTGGAGCTTTTTCATGGTCCAACCTTAGCTTTTAAAGATTTTGCCTTGCAGTTTTTGGGTAATTTACTTGATTATTTTCTGACAAAAAGAAATCAGAAAATCGCCATTATCGGCGCTACTTCTGGAGATACCGGCTCTGCAGCAATTCAAGGTTGTATGAAATGTAAAAATGCTAAAATTTTTATTTTACATCCTTACAAAAAAGTTTCTGAAGTGCAGCGTCGTCAAATGACAACAATTCTGGCAGATAATGTTTTCAATATTGCTATAAAAGGCAATTTTGATGATGGTCAAAAAATGGTTAAAACAATGTTTGCCCACGAAGAAACAGATAATGAATTTTTAAAAAATCGTAAAATGGTGGCGGTTAATTCCATTAATTTTGCTCGCTTAATGGCGCAAATTTCTTATTATTTTTACTCAGCTTCAAGATTGGGGGTTAGCAGCAAAAATCCAATTTCATTTTCAGTTCCCACGGGAAATTTTGGCGATATTTATGCTGGCTTTATGGCTAAAAGAATGGGCTTAAATATTAATCGATTAATTATTGCCACCAATTCCAATGATATTTTACACCGCTTCTTGCAAGATAATGATTATTCGCGCCAAGATATGATCGAAACCATTTCACCAAGTATGAATATTCAGGTTTCAAGTAATTTTGAAAGATTGCTCTATGATTATCATAAAAAAAATGAGTGTGCTAATGAAATGAGCGAATTAATGACTAATTTTGAAAAAACTAACAAGCTAAAAGTTTTTCCAGCTATCCATGAAGATATTCACAAAACCTTTTTATCTTACTGCATTGATGATAAGGAGACTAAAAAAGAATTGAAAGATCAGTTTAAAGATACTGGTGAAACTCTAGATCCGCACACCGCTATTGGAACTCTGGCTTCAAAGCATTACATCACCAGCGAGAATTATAAGGGAGAATATGTTGTAACTTTAGCTACAGCGCATCCAGCAAAATTTCCTGATGCCATAAAATCGGCAGGATTGCCAGATCCTCAATTGCCAGACTTCCTAAAAGATTTGTTAAAGCGCCAAGAAAAATATGAGATTTTAACTAATGATTTAGAAAAAGTTAAAGAATATATAGCTGGTAATCTATAAATTTATAATATTTATGTCAAAAACCTCTAGGACCCTCCCTTTTATTGCCACTACGGCACTTTCAGTCGCGACTGGCTATGTGCTTGGAAAAAATGATTCAACTTTAAAATTTGCTCAACCATCATATTGGCAAAATCTTCCAATACAAACTTCTAGCGACATAATGTTGGCTGGATTGCGAGCCGGAGCTTTAAAAAATACGCCATTAGATAAGAGTTTGGCAAGAGATATTGCTGGACAAGCTTTGGATAGGTCTGAAATTTCTCATGGAGATACCGCTATTCCAAGCTCAGCAGTGCATAGCGCAAGATTTATTATAACACAGTGGCAAAGATCTGCAGTTGGCGCTTGCGTTGTTGTTTTAGGAAAAGATAAGGACGGCGATTTATGCGTTGCCCTTGGTTCGCAGCGTGGTGAGTTGGTTATACCGCAGGGATATATGGAGGTTCCAGCTCCTAGAGATGACGGCACAGGGGTTTTGCATTCTAATAATGCATCGAGATTTAATAAAAAAACCGGGGAAATAATTACAGCTGATCAAACAATAGAAGATAATGCTATAAGAGAGGTTAAGGAAGAGATAGGAGTTGATCTAAAAAAAGATCAATTAAAGCTTCTTAGTGTTGATAGCGCTACCGATAAAAGGCTTGGATTATACATGGTAGCGGCAATTTACGGTGCAAAATTATCATCAACACCAGATCTTAAAGTGCTAGATGATGAATTTGTTGATGATGACATAAAGCAGCCATTTTGGTCGAAAGTTAGAGATATTAAAATGCTGGGTGATAACTTTTATGTAAAAAATGGCAACAGCAATAATCCAATTAATAGTGAATGCATTTCACATATAAAGAATGCAGTTACATCAATTGCTAGCGAGCAAGAAAAAATAGGTATCGATCTTTTAAAGTCTAAAATTTCTAAAAATTATACCGAACAACAGCGCTAATCTATAAAAATAATTAATATATAAAATGTCAGAAGTAGCAACATCTTTGGAGCTCTTGGCACCCAATGCTGGCTTTGCATTCTTGTTGCTGGTAGCTATTTTGGGGTTTTTAACTCCAGCTATTTTGTTTTTTTATTATAAGCGCCAAGTTTCATTTGACGCTCTGGTAAAAATTGCCTTTTATAGCTCGTCTCTCATTTTTATATCAGCTGTAATAAGTCAAATATCGCTGATTTATTCTTTTATAATATCCGATTATTCAGTTAGTAATGTTTATTATAATTCACATAAATTAAAGCCGCTAATTTATAAAATATCAGGCTCTTGGGGCAATCATGAAGGCTCAATGTTAATGCTTATAACGATAATTGCCGGATATAGCTTGGCCTTTAACTTATTTAGCAAAAGCGACAATAAATATAAAATTTTAGTGCAATCTTCACAAAGCATTATCCTAGCGCTTTTTGCTAGCTACACCGCTTTTGCCTCAAGTCCTTTTACTCGTATTTTTCCTGAACCAAATTATGGCCTTGAATTAAACCCGTTATTACAAGATATTGGTCTAGCGCTACATCCGCCAATGCTTTATATTGGCTATATTGGATTTTCTTTGGTTTTTTCTGTGACAATAGCTGCTTTATTGCAAGAAAAGATCGATAGAAATTTTGTTAGAATCACTAAAAATTGGCTCTATTTTTCATGGTCTTTTTTAACTTTAGGAATTGGCCTTGGTTCTTGGTGGGCTTATCGCGAGTTAGGTTGGGGCGGTTTTTGGTTTTGGGATCCTGTAGAAAATGTATCAATTATGCCGTGGTTGGCTGGAATTACACTAATTCATTGCTTAATGATGCTTGAAAAAAAGCAAATTTTTCCAATTTGGTCAGTATTTTTAGCGATTTTAAGTTTTA
The DNA here is from genome assembly GCA_002335845.1 of Rickettsiales bacterium UBA1997. The sequence goes on from DDCV01000080.1 coordinate 11,727, forward strand.
TTTTATGTTTACTTGGAATTTTTTTGGTAAGATCTGGCGTCCTAACTTCGGTTCATTCTTTCGCAGTAGATGAAGGCAGAGGTTTTTTTATCATTGCCTTAATTTCAATAATTGGCGTCATATCTCTAGCAATTTTAGGCGTAAAACAACCTAAAATCAGCAAAAAATCAGTAAATATATCATTTTTTACCAAACAAGGTAGTATTTTGATTAATAATTATATTTTGGTAATTATGCTTTTTGTGGTGGTTTTGGGCACTATCTATCCAATTTTTTCACAATTATTTTTTGATCAATTTATCTCAATTGGCCCTGATTATTACAATAAAATTTCAACAATATTAATCATACCATTTTTATTATTTCTCGCCCTTACAACTCAGCAAAGCTTTACCAAAAGCCTCAAATTCAAAGCAATTTTAACAAGAAAAAATATTATTTTAGTAATCTTTGCTTTAATTTTAACATTTTTAACCTGTTTTTTTGAAGAAAAGGCTAGTTTATCACAGATTTTAATAATGTTTCTAGCTTTTTTGGTTATCTTACTAATGTTTTTTGGCCATAATTTCAAAAAAAACATTACTTCAAATATTGCTCATATTAGCTTTGCCACAATAGTCTTGGGCATAGTCTTGTCAACAAGCTTTGCTCAAGTAAGAGAGGCTAACTTAAAAGTTGGTGAAGAGCTAAAAATTGCCAAATATAATATAAAATTTGAGTCCATTGATTTTTTGCCAGGCAAAAACTACATTGCGCGCCAAGGTAATTTTGAAGTTTATTCAAGCAAAAAAAATATTTTTATTGATAGAGCTGAGAAATTATTTGTGTTAAAGCCGCAATTAAGATATTATCCAATAGCAGATCAAACCACTAACGAAGCTGATATAAAAACAAGTTTTTTTGGCGATCTTTACTTGGTAATTGGCAATAAGGATGAGTCTGAGAATTATGCAGTTAGAGTTTATTACAAACCTTTTATCTATCTAATTTGGCTTGGATGCTTTCTATTATTTGGATCTATTATTTATAGATTAATAAATATATTTAAAAGCCCTGCAATCTTTCAATCTATCTGATGTCAAAATTCTATAAAATTTTTGTATTTTTATTCATTTTAATATTTAGCACTAATTCTTTTGCCATTAATCTTTCTGATTTTTGGGTTGGCGAAGCGGCCTCGAAAAAGCGTGATTTGGAATCGGTAAAATCAGCTGATTTTATGATTTCATCAGCGCATCAAGAAGCTAGTCGAGCTGGTTATGATATTTTAGCTAAAGGTGGTAATGCAATAGATGCCATTATTGCAGCGCAAATGGTGCTAAATGTTGTAGAGCCGCAATCATCAGGAATTGGTGGTGGCGGATTTTTACTTTATTTTGATGCTAAAAGCGGCAAATATCAATATTTCAATGGCCGTGAATCAGCGCCTGCATTAGCTCATGACAAGATGTTTTTGGATGAAGATGGCAAGCCAAAGAAATTTCGCGAAGCTTTACAAGGTGGTTTGTCGGTAGCGACTCCGGGGGCCTTAAAAATGTTAAAAAAAGTTCATGACAAACATGGCCAGTTAAATTGGGAAGAATTATTTGTTCCCGCAATTAATTTAGCACGAAATGGTTATGAAGTTGATGATCGTCTTTACATAAATCTAAAGCGCGCCAGCTATTTAGAAAATTTCAAAGAAACTGCCCAGCTTTATTTCGATAAAAATGGCCAACCACATAAAGTTGGCACAATTATTAAAAATAAGAAATTAGCCAAAACTTTAGAAATTATTGCCAAGAATGGTATAAAACCATTTTATGAAGGTGAAATTGCCCAAAAAATTGTGCAAAAAGTACAAAACCCTCCTAAAAACCCAGGCTTCTTACAATTATCAGATCTTAAAAATTATCAAGTTAAAGTAGGGGACTTGGTTTGCGCTAATTATCGCCTTAAATATAAAATTTGCTCAATGCCACCACCAAGCTCTGGCGGCATCACTATTTTACAAATTTTAGGCATTTTGGAAAATTTTGATTTAGCCAAATTTGCGCCAAATTCTTTAAACTCTATTCATCTAATCAGCGAAGCCACACGCCTTGCTTATGAAGATCGCAATAAATATATTGGCGATAATGATGAGGTTCCAATTGATGAAATGCTGGATAAAAAATATCTCAAAAAACGCAGCTCTTTAATTGATTTTAACAAAGCTCAGACGCGATTTTTGCCTGGAGAATTCTCAAAAATTACCAATGATAATGTTTTTGCTAGCTATCAAAAATTAGAGCCTTTGGAAACTACTCATATGTCAGTAATAGACAAAGAAGGAAATGCCATTTCATTTACTAGCTCAATAGAATATTTCTTCGGCTCTGCTTTAAGCGTTGATGGTTTTTTATTAAATAATCACATGACAGATTTTTCTTTCATCCCTCAAATTGATGGTAAAAAAGTAGCTAATCGCGTCGAACCCTTTAAACAGCCGCGCAGCTCAATGTCGCCAACTTTTATTTTTGATAAAAATGATAGATTATTAATGGTGGTTGGCTCTCCAGGAGGGCCAAGAATTATCCAATATGTTGCAAAGACAATAATGGCTGCTTTGGATTGGAATATGGATATTCAAGAAGCGATTTCCTTGCCTAACTTCACAGTTCTTAATAATGTGATAGAGCTAGAAAAAGATGCTAAAATAACAAAATTAGCCAAAAAACTAGAGAAATTAGGCCATACAGTAAGAATAAAAGATCAAGTTAGTGGGGTTCACGCCATTATGATAGGCAAAGATGGAAATTTAATTGCAGGAGCTGATCCCAGAAGAAGCGGAGTGGCAATGGGAAGATGATGCATTATTGCACTTCTAAAGATATAAATAAGCTGTAATTGGTATCGTGCTGTAAAATCCATCTGTTACAAATAGCTTGCTCACAATCTTTTTTATAAATCACTAAATTTTGCGTCTAAAAGCTTCTCAAAATTACATCAGTTCCTTTGTTTAAAAGGCTTGAGGTGCAAAAATTTTCGCCCCCGGGGCGAAAATTTTTCGTAAATTAATTGCCACCAGTAGAGTTTGAAAGAAAAAACCAAGATCTAGCTAAATCTATAAAATATGACTAATGCTATTTCCATAAATTAAGCATCTAATTACTTCATCTTTATTGCTTTTATTATTTAGTCCACCCTGAAATAC
>DDCV01000150.1:0-4711 GCA_002335845.1 Rickettsiales bacterium UBA1997
TGAGGCATAACTTTTTCAGCACCATAGTAACTTAAGGTTATAATGCTACCGCTATCAGATTTTTTTAGTAGGTTTTCAGCATGCTTAGCAACTTTTACCAGAGAAAAAGCTGAAATATTCATAGTGTTAGTGAAGTTATTGTCCGAGGTATCAAGATATTTACCGCGTAATTCTTCTTTATCAGAATAGGCAATAGCATGAACAACAAAATCTAATTTGCCCCATTTTTTTTCTAACTCTACAAATACATTTTTAACAGACTCATCATCTGTAACATCGCAAGGAATAACTATATCACTATTTACCGACTTGGCAAGTGGCTCAACTCTTTTTTTCAAAGCTTCTCCTTGATAAGTAAATGCAAGCTCAGCTCCATATTTTTTTGCCTCTTCGGCAATTCCCCAAGCAATTGATTTATTGTTGGCAACGCCCATAATAAGGCCTTTTTTTCCTTGTAGAATAGTCATTTGTAATTGATTAATTGTTAATTATTTTTGTAAAGCCAGGGTGTCAAATTTTTATTCTTAGATTCAAATTCAGATATTTTATCTGAGCTTAATAATGTTATAGCAATGTCATCTAAACCTTCTAGTAAGCATTTTTTGCGGTATTCATCAATAGAAAAGCTAAATTCAAGATTGTTGGCAGCGATCTTTTGATTCTCAAGATCTACAGTAGCATTATTATTTTTATCTTCCGCTACTTTAGTTAATTGAGAAATCTTATCTTCATCTAATATTATCGGCAAAATACCATTTTTAAAGCAGTTATTATAAAAAATATCAGCAAATGAAGGGGCGATAATGCAACGAAAACCAAAATCAAGTAAAGACCAAGGGGCATGCTCACGACTTGAGCCGCAGCCAAAATTGGCTCCTGAAATTAGGATTTGTGACTTATTATAGGGCGAATTATTAAGGACAAAATCCTTAATAAGATTGCCAGATTCATCATAACGCATCTCATGAAAGAGATTCTCACCTAAACCAGTTCTTTTTATAGTTTTTAAAAACTGCTTAGGAATAATCATGTCGGTATCGACATTCATAAGGGGCAGGGGAGTTAAAACTGATGTAATTTTTGTAAATTTTTGCACTAGGCTAGCTTAAAATGAATTTTATAAATCTAATATAGGATAACAAAGCTACCTAATAAACCTTAAAAAACAAGTTTATTTTATGTTAATTTTTTATAAGCTACTGTTATTACTCAGAGAGCGTCTACTAATTCATGCTCTGAGTAATAAGGGCTAGAACACCTGGTAATTTTTTTCCTTCGAGATACTCAAGAAAAGCGCCGCCTGCGGTTGAAATATAGCTAAAATTATTAGCAAGATCGACTGCATTTATTGCAGAAACAGAATCTCCGCCACCAGCTATTGAAATTAAATTATTATTTTTGGTTAAATTGGCAATAATTTTAGCAAAATCTTCACTCCCTTTGTTGAAAGGCTTTATTTCAAAAGCTCCTAGAGGACCATTCCACAATAATGTGTTATAGCTTTTCAATTCCTCGCTTAAAAAATTAATTGAGTCTTGGCCAAGATCAGCAATTATATCGTCATCTTGCACTTTATCAATAGTGATATTTCGTGCATCTGAATTATTTTCTAATTTTTTGGTAACAATCACATCTGTTGGTAGGATAATTTGACAATTATTTTGCTTGGCTTCTGCAATTGCTTGTAAGGCTATGTCTTTATAATTTTTTTCAAATAGTGATTTGCCTACATTTTGATCCTTTGCATAGAGAAAAGTATTGGCCATAGCTCCTGCAATAACAATGGCATCACATTTTTTGCTTAGAGACTTTACTAAATTTATCTTTGTTGAAATTTTAGCGCCGCCAACAACGGCCATCATAGGTCTTTGAGCGTCATCAAGAAGCTTGCTTAAATTATCGAGCTCTTTTTCCATCAAAAATCCAGCTGCACTTTTTAAAATTTTAGCAATACCAACGATTGATGCATGAGCGCGATGAGAGCATGAAAAAGCATCATTAACATATAAATTACCTAATTCGGCTAATTTTTGTGCAAAATCTGCATCATTTTGCTCTTCTTGGGCATAAAATCGTAGATTTTCAAGCAAAACAACTTCACCGTAATTGGTGTTATAAATTGCACTTTTAACTTTATCACCAATGCAATCATCAACAAAATTCACCTTAATATCTTTTAATAATTCTTGAATTTTGTTGATAGTTTGTGACAGTGACATGGCTGCATTTTTTTGACCCTTGGGCCTGCCAAAATGCGAAATTATAATAACTTTAGCTTTATTATTGGCTAGATATTTGAGGGTAGGGATCACCGCTTTAATTCTGGTGTCATCGGTAATTTTACCATCTTTAATTGGCACATTAATATCCACGCGCACAATAACATTTTTGTTAGTTACTACGCAATCTTTAAGTCGGTTGAAGTTCATATTGGTTTTGATTTATTTAAATATCTTCAATTGTTTTAAGCTCGAGTATTCTTCTTGCTATATTAACAAGATTTATCGATTCATTTTTATTAGCATAAGTCCCCAAGCACATTTTCATATCACCTTCCTGATTATCAGCTTCAATAAAATTCTTTCTACCCAGCTCTAAAATTCTATCTAGATTTCTATTTGGGTAATCTGTTATGCAGCAAGACAAAAGCTCTAATCCAAGCAACCATTTATCATCATACTCTCTTGTATCAATCGGTTTTTTAAAGCAAATTTGATAGCCTTTGATCCACTCAATTAAATTTAAAACAAATTGATCGTAATTTGTTAACAAAAGATCAAAAAGAGCATTATTTGTAATTCTTAAAACGAGTAAAAAAGATAACCCTTTAACAAATGGCAATGATGCATCGTAACCATTTTGATATTCTTTCTTCCTATAAGAGAGGTAACTAAAATCTTTGTAAAAACTTTCTATTTGCCTTGGCTCTAGCTTGAAATAAGTAAAAAGCTGTGTAGTCCATTTTAAAAAATTACTTTCTTTATTTTGGTCTTTAAAAAGCTCTTTAGCGTCAGCTGGTTTATTTTCTTGATATTTTGTAAATAAATTTTTGTTGAATTTCTCGTAATCTATTATTTCTCCAGCTTTTAGCTCAATTTGCCTAGAGATAAATCTGCGATAATATTCATCAAATTTAATATCGCCAAACAAGGCTCTGGTTGAAGCCTGAAGCTGTTCTTTATTAACTGCTAAAATAAAAATAATGCCTTTAATGGCAAAAATATGCTTGATAGCCTCTAAAAATTCTATGGCATAATTTGGGCGACATCTATCAAGTTCATCAATAATTATAATTAATCTTTTTTTGTTAGTTTTTGCGATGAATTTACCAAGTAATTCTCGAAGCTTTTGATATTGCTCTTTAGCTTGAAAAAATTGCTGATCTATATCTGGGCATTCTTCGTTAATTATTGTTCCAGTTTTTTGAGCTGTTTCAATTGCTGATTTAACGGCTGGTGAGTAGTTTTTAGCAAATTCGCCTAAAATTCTTATAGTAGCCCGAACAGTTTTTGTAAAATGGTCTTTGTTAAAAACACTTTTTTGTCCATCTTCAAAATATTTATCTTCAATCTTTTTGATTTTCTCTAAAATCTCGCTTAATATTGCAATTAAAGGATTTTTGGCAAAATCTGTTTCCCAAGCGTTTAAAGAAATAACAATTTCATCTCGCTCTTTTTCTTGCAAAAAATTTTCAAACATTTTGACAAATGTTGTTTTGCCACGACCAAAAGGAGCATTAAGACTTACAACAAAAGAATCTTCAGTAAAAGGGCAATTATATTCTATGGTTTGATAGATTTTTTTAGCAAAATCTATTCTATTAAAGCAATCATGGCTTTCAAAAGTTATTTTGGCGTTTTTGGCGTTAGTCATTTTTGGTAATAGGCTTATTCAAACGTAGTCTCAAAGCATTAAGTTTGATAAATCCTTGAGCATCTCTTTGATCATATACTTCATCTTCTTCAAAGGTAACATGGGATTCAGAATATAGGCTTTTTTTGGAAGAGCGGCCAACAACTGTAGCGCTACCCTTATAAAGATCTAAAGTTACTTCACCTTCAACATTTTTTTGTGATTCATCAATTAATGCTTGCAGCATTTTGCGCTCAGGTGAAAACCAAAATCCATTATAGATTAATTTGGCATATTTGGGCATAATTTCATCCTTTAAATGCGTGGCTTCACGATCTAGAGTTAGTGACTCCATGGCGCGATGCGCTACTAATAAAATAGTTCCGCCCGGCGTTTCATAAATTCCACGGGACTTCATGCCAACAAAGCGATTTTCTACTAAATCAAGGCGACCAATGCCATTTTTACCACCTAATTCATTTAATTTTGTTAATATTGACGCTGGCGATAGTTTTTGACCATCAATGGCTACTGGATCACCATTTTTAAATTCAATTTTTATTGTAGTGATTTTATCTGGTGCGTCTTGTGGGCTAACAGTTCTTTGATAGATATATTCAGGAGCTTTTTGATTGGGATCTTCTAATATTTTGCCTTCGCTAGATGTGTGTAATAAATTGGCATCAACGGAATAGGGCGATTCACCCATTTTATCTTTTGCTACTGGAATTTGATTTTTTTGCGCATAATCAATGAGTTTAGTGCGAGAGTTTAAATCCCATTCACGCCATGGCGCAATAATATTAATATCAGGATTATTGGCATAATATCCTAATTCAAATCTAACTTGATCATTTCC
>DDCV01000150.1:4808-7351 GCA_002335845.1 Rickettsiales bacterium UBA1997
AAATCCTCAATAAATATTTGTTGAACACCTAATGATTGTGCTTTTTGTCGAGCTGGCTCCAACTCTTCGCCTTGACCAAGATCCGCTGTAAAGGTTATAACTTCACAATCATATTTTTCTTGAAGCCACTTGAGAATAACTGAGGTATCCAATCCGCCGGAATATGCTAAAACAACTTTTTTGATATTTATCATTGATTAAAAATTAATTTGGTTTTCTTGACTTGCAGATTTATATTATATAATAAAGTGACAAAGGTAATTAATTATTATTAATAATATTTCATTAAATCAACCATGCAAATCAAAGAAGTTACAACCCGCGATGATATTGCTGCAACATATTCAGTTTTAAAGCAAATTTATGATGAAATTCAAGAAGATTCATATGTTGATGATGTTCTAAATATGATGCAAAGAGGTTATAAAATGGCTCATGTTTTAGAAGATGAAGGGCTTGATGATGGTCGCTGCATTGGTGTTATTGGCGTTAGAATAATTCGCAAACTACACTTTGGTAAGGCTTTGGAGATTGAAGATTTTATGATAGATCGTAAAAAAAGAGGTGTGGGCGTTGGTAAAATGATGATGCGCTGGGCTGAGTGGCAATCTGCAGTCTTTGGTTGTAGCAAAATTTTTGGTATTTTGGAATCAAAAAGGGAAGAGTCGCAGCGCATATATTCTCGTGAAGGACTTGATATATCTGGGGTATTTTTTGTAAAAAAATCAAGCTGAATAATTCATGCCCAACAATCAAGTAGATAAAACTTATAGTCAAAAGTTTTATAATATTTATGTCGCATATCTCAAACCTTTTTTTCGCATATATCTTTTACTACCGCTAAAAATATTAAAGATTTCTGTATCTGATTTGGTTAGGCAAAATGGCGTTGAACATGCTGGATATCTAGCTTTTTTAAGCATATTATCATTATTTCCTTTTTTAATTTTTTTAATAGCAATTATTGGCTTTTTTGGCGCGTCCTCAGAGGGAATAGAGTTTATCCAATATGCTTTGGATGCAGCACCAAAGGAAATGAAAAACGCACTAGCTCCACGCATAAATGAAATTATCTCGGGTCCACATCAAGGCTTTCTTACTATTGCTATTTTAGGTGTTGTTTGGACAGCCTCATCTTCGGTGGAGGGTTGTAGAACTATTCTTAATCGCGCTTATCGTATTGAATTTCCACCACCTTATTTATGGCGTCGATTTATAAGTATAGTAGAATTTTTTATTATAACATTCACTATTGTTGTTGGTGTGATAATATTTTTAATTATTCCAAAATTTTTAAAAAAAATTGATTTAATAAATTATCTGGAACTGGATTTTGGATCGGATTTTTTTTATATTAGTAAAATTATTGTTTTGCTTATTGTAACAATATCAACTTCTTTACTTTATTATATATTGCCCAATACTAAGCAGAAAATCACAGAAACTTTGCCCGGATCAATTTTAGCAGTAATTTTGTGGTCTTTGTTGCAAAAATTATTTTCTTTTTATTTAAGTTATTTCGATCAAGTTAATTTTGTCTACGGATCTTTGGCGGGAATTATAGTTTCTCTAATGTTTTTTTATTTAATTAGTTTAATTTTTATATTAGGCGCTGAATTTAATTATCATTTCCACAGAGTTTATTTTGTATTTTTTAAAAAAAATAAATCATGAAAGTTAGAATAAATATATCACTAAAAAAGGGAGTCTTAGATACTCAAGGCAAAGCAATTGAAAATCTTTTGGTTAAGGATTTCAATTTTTCAAATATTTCTGATGTACATCAGGGTAAATTCATTGATCTTGATATTAACGAAGTCAATAAAGATAGGATAAGGCAAATAGTTGATGAAATTTGCGATAAGTTTTTGGTAAACAAGGTAATTGAGGATTATAGTTTTGTTATCTTAAGTTAATAAATATATGAAGGCAGCTATTATAACATTTCCTGGCTCTAATTGTGATCGCGACAGCGTTGATGCTATCAAAAAAATAGGCGGTAATGCCATCAATATTTGGTATAAGGATAGCAGCTTAGATGATGATCTTGATTTAATCATTTTGCCCGGAGGATTTTCCTATGGAGACTATTTGCGATCGGGTGCGATGGCTGCTGCATCGCCAATAATAAAAGAAGTTAAAAGATTGGCCAAAAAAGGTGTAAATATACTAGGTATTTGCAATGGCTTTCAAATTTTAACGGAGATCGGCTTAATCAAGGGATCGCTTATGCGCAACCGCGATATGAAGTTTATCTGTCGCCCTGTATATTTAAAAGTTAATAATAATAGCGCTAAATTTACTAAAAATTATCAAAAAGATGAAATAATAAAAATACCAATTGCTAATATGGATGGAAATTATTTTGCCAATGATGATATCTTAAAAGAGCTACAAGATAATAATAATATTGCATTTACATATTGCAATGAGCGTGGTCTTGATTTGGATTCTTCAAACCCCAATGGCTCAAGCAATAATATTGCTGGGATTTTTAATAGTAAAAAAAATGTTCTTGGCATGATGCCTCACCCTGAAAGAGC
>DDCV01000163.1 GCA_002335845.1 Rickettsiales bacterium UBA1997
AATTGTATTTGGGGGAGATGGAACCTTATTAGGCTCTGCAAGAAAGTTTCTAAAATTTAATATACCTATTTTAGGCGTAAATATGGGTAATGTTGGTTTTTTAACTGATATTAAAATTGATAATTTTAAAAGTTCATTAGATGAGATCTTTGCAGGAGATTTTGTAATTGAAGAGAGAAGCTTGGTAAGTGCAAGTTTTCTAGATCAAACTGTGTATGGCTTAAACGAAATAGTCATTCATTCTGGTGCATATGCCCAGCTTATGAGATATAGACTTAGCGTAAATGATAAGGTTGTATATGAGCAAAGATCTGATGGTTTAATAATTGCAACTCCAACAGGATCTACTGCATATGCTTTGTCTGCTGGTGGTCCTATAATTCATCCAGCGTTAGATGTATGGACTATTCTTCCAATGTTGCCTCAAAGTATCTCATCAAGACCTTTTGTAATATCTTCAGATGAAAAAGTTTCTATTGAAATATTAAGAGGACCATTAGATCAAGCTAAGATTTGTGCTGATGGACAAGACGACACTAAAGTTCCATTTTCAGAAAATATTAATATATCCAAGATGAACAATACTCTCAAATTAGTACATCCTAAGAAAAATGATTTTTTTGAAGCATGCAGAGAAAAATTAGGCTGGAGTCTTGATATATCTAATAATATCTAAATTTAAGCATTGAATATTAAAAACTTTCATATACCTATAATTTTAATTTCTATTTTAATAGCTATTATTTCAAACTTTGGGAGCTTTGCTGGGGTTATTGAGTTTCTAACTTTTCTCAAACCAGATTCAGCATTGAATGGCTATATTAGATTTCTTTCTTTTGAGGAAACTTTTTTTGATAAAAATGAATGGTGGAGATTAATAACTCCAATGTTAATTCATTTTTCTTTTGTTCATTTAGCTTTTAATTGCCTATGGCTTTATGTTCTAGGTCAAAAAATAGAGCTTTATGATGGTCATACTAAGTTTATCTCTTTAGTCATTTTTTCATCGTTAGTTGCAAACTATACCCAATATATTTTCTCTGAATCCTCTCTTTTTGGAGGATTGTCAGGAGTAATATATGGAATGTTTGGATTTTGCATGATAATTGAATTAGAAACTAAAAATGAAAGATATGGCTTGCCACCAGCTATATATTTATTTATGTTGGCATGGATGCTTTTAGGCTTTCTTGGAATTTTGACTATGTTTGGCTTTGGTAATGTTGCAAACTATGCTCATCTTGGAGGATTTATAGGCGGTCTTATATTTGCAATGGTTACTAAATTTATTAGAGTGTTAATATAAAACATATGAAAAATATAAAGAAAGCAGTACTTCCAGTAGCAGGCTTTGGAACTAGATTTTTACCTGCAACTAAAGCAATTCCTAAAGAGATGTTGCCAATAATAGATAAGCCGCTCGTTCAGTATGCAGTAGAAGAGGCTCTTAATATTGGAATAGAAGAGATCATTTTTATAACGAGCCCTTCAAAATATTCTATAAAAAAACATTTTGATAAATCTCAAATACTTGAAGAGCTTCTTATTAGTTCAGGTAAGCAAGAGTATGTTAAAAAATTAAACCCAGATATTTTTAAAAGTATTAAATTTCATTATGTTATTCAAGAAGAGCAAAATGGGCTTGGTCATGCAATCTCCTTAGCAAAGCATTTGATTGAGGATGAGCCTTTTGCAATCTTGCTTCCAGATGATTTATTTTTTTCAGAAGATAGCTGCTTAAATCAATTGAAGAGAGAGTATATAAAAACAAATTCATCTGTAATCGCTGTGAATGAAATCGATGAAGATAATATTCATAAATATGGAGTTATACAACCTGGTTCTATAGAAAAGAATATAATTGAGGTTAAGGGAATTGTTGAAAAACCAATTGCAAATGAAGCTCCATCCAATATTGCTGTTTGTGGAAGATATATTTTGAATAGTTCTATCTTTAATTATCTTGATGAGGTTAATCCTGATAAATCTGGTGAGATTCAACTTACAGACGCAATAAAGCTTATGCTTGAAAAGGAGAAAGTGATAGCATGTATTTATCAAGGAGAAAAATTTGATTGTGGAAGCAAGCTTGGCTTTGTCGAAGCAACCTTAGCAATTTCATTACGCGATAATGATATAGGGCATGAAATTAAAAATCTTATAAAAAAACTATAATTTGAAAATACTTCTTAAGATAATAAGATTATTCCCGCCAGAAGTAGCTCATTCAATTGCATTGTATTCATTACAGACTCTCTATCAATTAAGGTTAATTAATATTTTTTTTCCAAAACTTCATGATGAAGAGCTTGAAGTTTTTGGAATGACTTTTGCAAATAGACTTGGAACTGCAGCTGGTCTTGATAAAAATGGAGATTTTATAGATTGCATAGGAGCACTAGGATTTGGATTTGTTGAGGTAGGAACCGTAACCCCAAAAGCTCAGTTGGGAAATAAAAAACCAAGAGTCTTTAGAATTTTTAAAGAAGAGGCAATTATTAATCGACTTGGGTTTAATAATAAGGGAGTGGATTATTTAGTTAAAAAACTAAAAAGAAGAACATTCAGAGGAATTGTTGGGGTAAATATAGGAGCAAACAAAACTTCAGATGGCCAAAAAAGAATAGATGATTATATTGAGTGCTTCAATAAAGTCCAAAATTATGCAGACTATATTACAGTTAATATCTCA
>DDCV01000141.1 GCA_002335845.1 Rickettsiales bacterium UBA1997
CCTCACGCTTACCTGTCATAAAGTCTCTAACTGCACCAAGAATTGCCTTCTCTTCTCCACTTGTAGATTTCCTTATTTTATCAATATAGGCTTTTTTGATTTTATTTGTTTTTTCTGATTCATCGCCATCCCTATATTCTTCATCATGATCTATTCCTAAAGCTTTTAGAGCAATATCAACATCACTTTCGTCACGTATGCCTTCCAATCTTTGACGCGCAACCTCTTCACTAACACGTTCCCGTATGTCATCTGACAAATAATCTCTTTGCACCTCAACATCTTTAGGCTTAATTATTGCTTGTTGACCTTCGCGAGCAAGACGCTCTTCTACTTTTTGGGCATATGATATTATTTCTTGGGAAATCTGACTTCTATTGTCATGCAAGTTATTAATTAAAAAATATCTTGCTGAATCAATTGCTTTCACATCGCTTTCATAGGTAGCTAAATGCCCTCCTTTAAAATCATCTTCAGCTTTAGCATTATCAAGCTCATTATTAAAAGCATGCTCTATAAATTGTTTTTTAGCCTGAATCTTATCGTCATAGGACATCTTCTTATCTAAATCTATATCAAAATAATATTTTACATCTGCAGCCAAAGCTTTCAAAGCTGTAAGCTCATTTTCGTCTTTATGGTGAATATCCGGTTTATTTAAATCTCTAAATTCAGGTCTAATTTCTAAATCAGCGAAATCCATTCCTCTAGCATGATAAGCTTGATAGCACCATCAATAAACTCTTTTTTCCCCAGTAAATCTTGTGCTTCATCGAGAGCTTTAACCCTTGCTTTAGGTTCAGACAAGCCGTTATTTTCTTGTTTTACTTTAGCAATATTGGCTTCTAATATAACATCAAGTTTTAATGCATCTTGTTTATTGCTACCAACTTTAGTTACTATATCGATTAAATTACCAACCTTACTTGCTACTTCAATTATTTCTGCTGAATTCTTATCTCTTGGCTTTAAATTAGTCGATAATTGGTTATTATCATATACATAATCAGATGTATGTTGTTGTGAGCTTCTTCTTTTTCCAGGGTAGCTAGATATATCGCTCCCAAAAATACCAAAATCTCCTGATGTAATAGTTCTTGAAGGCTCTTGCGATTCTCTTTGCCAACGCTCCATTAAATCTTTTAGCTGTTGTTGTTTAGATTCTAAATTTGTCATTACTGACTGCTGATCTACTGCTGAACCTTGGGGAAGCCATTTTAAACTCTGTTTGATTTTACTAGTTTCATCTTGTAGATTAATTATTTCACTTCTTTTACTCACGTCCTACTTCCCAACTTTCTTTAAAAACTCCATAGCATATCTAATACCCGAAATATCAATTGAGTGATCCAAGCCTTTTACAGAACAAGAGTCAAATGGTATATTTTCGTTAGCTAATATTTTTTTTCCCTCAATAAAATGATCAAAGGGAACTACCGCATCATCTTCGCCATGGATTAAACAAATTTCTGGTTTTGACAATATTTTTTCACCAACAATATTTGGCAAAATGACCCTACCAGAATAGGCCACAATAGACTTAATTTTTTGCTGTCTAGCTAATCCGTTATAAATTGCCATCATCGCTCCTTGAGAAAAGCCAACTAAAATTAGATCTTTGGGAGTTAAATTGAACCTTTTTAGCTGATCATCAATAAAGGTGGTTAATTTTTCATTGGATTTTTTGATATTTTCAACAGTTTGCTCAAAAGCTTTTCTTTCTGTATTTTCACCATAAAGAGAAAACCATTGATAGCAATTCGGAAAACCTCCCTCCCATTTTTCAACAGCATTAGGTGAAATAAAATTGGCTTTAGGTAAAACAATTTTAAACTCATTAGCTAAATTTATCAAATTTTCACCATTTGCACCGTAGCCATGCAAAAAAACTACTAGATTTTGCGGATTTTTACTGGTAGTATGTTCAAAGAATTTCAACTCGCTCATTTTTATTAATTTATATAATTTTTTGTTTTTTTTATCAAATTACTAGCCAAATGCTAACTCTTAACAATATAGAGCTAACTAGAAATAATAAGAAAATTTTTAGCAATCTAGGATTTTCTTTAAGCACATCATCAGCGCTAATAATTCAAGGAAAAAATGGCTCTGGCAAAACTAGTTTACTAAAAATTATCGCTGGTATTACTAAGCTTGGCAATGGTCAAATATTATGGGGTGGCAATAATATTGATGATTTTCGTGATGATTTTAATGGTGATTTACAATTTATCGGCCATAAAAATTTTTTAAACCAACAGTTAACAATCAAGCAAAATCTTGAATTTTTTGCTAAATTACATGATAGTCAATTAGCCCTGCCCTCAGCTCTTAATTTTTTTAATTTAGAAGAAATAAATAATAAAAAAATCAAAGATCTATCTGCTGGCTGGCAAAAAAGAGTTATGCTAGCCAAGCTATTGGCCTGTCCAGCTACAATTTGGCTTTTAGATGAGCCGACAGCTAATTTAGATAAAGAGGGTAAGGAAAAGTTATTAGGATTAATAAAAACCCGCATAAAAGAAAATGGCTTAGTTATTTTAACCTGCCATGATGATTTTTTTGATAAATTAGGACCAAAAATTAATATTGAAGATTATCAGTGATGACTAAAAAACCAAAAATAACAGCTATTATAACAGCTTGTGGTAGAGGCGAGAGAATGGGAAATAATGAAGGAATTCCTAAGCAATATTTAAAAATTAATCACATCTCTATTTTGCGCTATACTATTCTTAACTTTCTTTATAATCCGCAAATTGACGATATTTTATGTATAATACATCCCGATGATAATGAGTTATATAATAAGGCAATCGAAGGTATTGACATTTTAAACCCAACTTATGGCGGCAACACAAGGCAAGAATCTATTTTATTGGGCTTGCAGGCCCTGAGCTTTGAAAATAAGCCAGATATTGTTCTAATTCATGACGCCGTTAGGCCTTTTGTTTCTAAAAAACTGATTGATGGCGTTATTGATAAACTAAAAACTCATCCCGCCGTTATTCCAGCTGTTGCTGTTGAGGATACCATTAAAAAAGTATCTGAAGATACTATTAAATGGACCTTAGAACGCCAAGATTTATGGCGAGCGCAAACCCCTCAGGGATTTATTTTTGATGATATCTATAATCTGCATCAAGATTTTAAAGATTTAAACTTTACTGATGATGCTGCAATAAATGAATATGCTGGAATTCCAGTAGCAATAGTTCCGGGATCGCAAAATAATTTCAAAATCACCACTATAGAGGATTATGAAAGAGCGCAGATTTTAGCCAAATCACTATCACAGAAATTACCAGATTATGAATTTCGTAGCGGCACTGGTTTTGATGTGCATAAATTTAATAAATCAGATAAAAAAGATAATAAGATTCGCCTTGGTGGAGTTGATATAGATTTTGAAAAAGAAATAATTGCCCATTCTGATGGTGATGTTGTTATTCACGCCATAATTGACGCTCTACTTGGCGCATTATCTATGGGAGATATTGGCGATCATTTTCCTGACAATGATATAAAATGGCAAAATGCTAATTCACTGAATATGCTTAGAGAGGTAAATGAAATCATTAACAAAAAATATACTAAGATAGTTAATATTGATGCTACAATAATCTGCCAGTTGCCAAAAATATCACCTCATAAAGAAAAAATGAAAGAGACATTGAGCAAAGCTCTTGAAATCGATAAAAATAGAATAAATATCAAGGCTACAACTACTGAGGGCTTAGGTTTTTTAGGTAGAAATGAGGGAATTGGCTGTCAGGCAATAGCTTTGATTGCAGTTTAATAA
>DDCV01000003.1 GCA_002335845.1 Rickettsiales bacterium UBA1997
ATTAATGAAGTTAAAAATAAAATTAAAAATTCAAAAAGATAAATAATGAAAAAGAAATCGATTAACAAAGCTTTTAGCTTAATTGAACTATCTATATCTATTATTATAATAGGATTGATTATCGCTGGCGTTATTAAAGGCAGCTCTTTAAAAGAGCGCAAGATGTTGTAGACAGATGGCAATCTGACTCAACCTATGCTGCTGCTTTTACACTAGACTCCATTGATGGGCTAAAGCTTTGGATTGATGCATCGGACAAATCAAAAATTGAGCCCGCTAATATCACTAGTAATTCTGAAATAACATCTATTACAGAAAAATTATCAAAAGTTAAATTATCTGCCTTTGGCAACTCCCCGCTATATCTTGAAAATGGCATTGGATCAAAACCAGCTATATTTGTTGATCCCCCCGATCAATCGATGCTTAGAAGTGAATCTGGAATATTTGACATAGCAGGCAACTCTGTAACTATCTTCTTATCACTAAAACACACTAATATCGATACCATAAATAGAAGGCTGGTAAGGTTCTGGAGTGGTTCAGAATTCTTTATTATTGGGGGCAAAGTGACTGATTCTAGTTATTCTGGAAATGTTTCCCTGACGAACACTAGAGGCGGTGTTACAACTATTAACTTCAGCAATGAGGCAGAATACTTAAAAAATGACAATAGTCAGATCATGACCCTAACTCTTGATGGAGGAAATTCTTTATCCTTGCACAGCAACGGAAAGCTAATTGATAGCATTGCTACCACGACATCAATAGATGGACCCTTAAATGATATAAGTTTTGAGATTGGATCAAACTCAAGTATTTTGCTTGGCTCAAAGATTGGTGAAATAATTATCTATGAAGGCGTTCTTTCTCAGAACGATAGATCAGTAGTTGAAGGCTATCTATCACAAAAATGGTCAATCCCTTTGGTTGATTAATCATAATTATTATTTTTGACCCCAGCTTTACTTTTTAAGGCCAGATAATAAATTTACAAAACATTTGCACCCCAAGGACACAAATTTTTGCACTTCAAGACCTATAAATAAAGGATTAACTTAAAAAAAAGACCTTTGCACAGCTGAAATTATAGCAATTACAGCTTTAATGATATGTTTAATCAAATTAGTTTTGAGGATCAAATGGTATTATTTATGATTTCTTTTATATCAGATAGTAAAGGTTCGGTTGAAAACTCATTGTAAAAGCTAATCACTTTTTTGGATATTTTATAAATAGCATCATAATCTCTGATGCAATTATTTGCCAGATAATTAATCTTGGCATCAGATAAATCGATATCGTTACTGGATAATATTGCAATGAGAAGCATCTTGGCAGATGGTTGACTTAAGTCCTTAATATCTATAATTGGTATTGTTTTGAGGCGAGAAACTAAGTCTTTTAGCTTAAATTTATTGAGATTTGTTGTTGAGAACACCAAAAAAATTTCTGCCTCATAAGCAAAATTAATCAAGCGTAATAAAGCCTCATCATCTATATTTTCTATATCCTCAACAATGTATATTTTCTTAGTTGGCAATTTTGCCAAAAAATCTAGATCATCTAACTTTTGCGCAATCAAGAATTGTGTTGAAAACTCGCGAGACAACCTACTTAACAAATGAGTTTTGCCACTTGATTTAGGTCCTCGCAAAATAACACTGGTAAACTGCGTTGCTTTAAAGTCGGCAACATCTGCATTATTTTGAAAAAATTTACGCAAGAAATTAAGGGCCAAGATACTTTCCGGCAATTCAATAAATTCCCTTGTAAAAATATCGTTAATAAAAGGCAGGTGCAGTTGACTCATCTACTCGATAACCTTCGGTACAGCAAAATAATTATATCTAGCATCGGGTGCATTTTTTAAAATTTCTTCAGTAATTTCACCATCAACAACCTTGTCTTCAAACATTTCTAAATCCATTTCGTTTACATTCATCAATGGTTGAACCTGACTAACATCTTTTTCGTTTAACTTATCAAACCAGCTGATAATATTGTTAAGCTGATCAACAAAATGAGGCTCAAACTCTTTATCAATGCTGATTTTAGCAAGATTGGCAATTTTTTGTATTTTCTTAGAGTCTATTATATCTTTTGACATTGTGCTAGCTGGTAATTAATTTTTAAAATTTGTTGGCTTAAAATAATGCCATTTAAACTTTCAACAATTTGCAATAGTTTTGCTTGTAGCAATCTTTAAATCAAGACCTTACATCATTGATAATGACCGTTAAAACTTTTGATGAGTTAAAAAATAATTTACAAAAAAATGGGCAGATTCTTGCCCTTGATATTGGTACCAAAAGAATTGGCGTAGCAATAAGTGATGATACCCAGACCCTTTCTTCACCAAAAACTATCATTAAGCGATTTGGCAATAGCAAGGATTTTGTAAAAATACAAAATATTGTCCAAGAATATAAAATTATTGCCATAATAATTGGCTTACCTCTTAATATGGATGATTCTTTTTCAAAAATGTCTTATTTTACTACGGATTTTGCTAATAATTTAGATTATTTTTTTGAACAAAAAATACCTATCACACTTTTCGATGAAAGGTTGACAAGCTTTGCTGCACAAGACATTAATTGCTCAAAAATATCAAAAAAACAAAAACATGTCGATGACATTGCTGCCAGTATTATTTTGGAAAGTTTTTTAGTCGAAAAAAATTTATAATATAAAAAGAGTTTCAAGAAAGAAAATACTGCGGTTAAGAGTCAACTGGTTAATACTGGTCAATATATTGATAAATTATCTATCAACCTCACTCCTTGCAAATATCCAGCAAAAAATATTCTAGATTGAACCAAGCGACTAAACTGATGCACTAGCTGCAGATCATCTTCCTTTCTGATTTCTAGATAATCTATTTTACTGAAGCCGGATTTGATAAGATGAGTTTTAGCTTCTTTAATAATTTTAGAAAGCTCAATAGAGCTATCTAAAGCTAAATCCTTTCTAATTTTATTTAGAGTTTGATAAATTTGTGCAGCTTGTTTTGCGCCATTATCCTTTAAAAGACTGTTTCGCGATGACATTGCTAGGCCATCATTATTACGCAATGTTTCTTGTGCCACGATATTTACAGGAAAATTTACATCCGAAACCAGTCTTCGAATAATTTGTAACTGCTGAAAATCCTTCTCGCCAAAAATTGCAAAATCAGGCTCAATAATGTTAAAAAGCTTGGCAATAATTAAGCATACTCCAGCAAAATGATTGTGGCGATATGACCCGCAAAGACAATCTGTAAGGTCTAATGCGTTAATTTGTATTAATGTTTTCGCTTGATAAATTTCAACATCACTTGGTGCAAAAACATAATCAACTCCAGCTTTTGCTAATTTTTGACAATCATGCTCAATGTCGCGCGGATATTTATTAAAATCATCAATTTCGTTAAACTGTTTTTTATTAACAAAAATTGAAAATATAACTTTATTTGCAACATTTTGGGCTTTTTTAGCTAAAGCCAGATGACCTTGATGTAGAGCCCCCATGGTTGGAACTATCGCTATTGTTTGTTTTTTTGATTTGATATTCTTTATTAATTTTCGAATCTCAAATATAGTCTCAATTTTTTGCATAGAATGTTAAAACTCTTATTATGCCAGCTAAATCTTTTCTTTCATCTTGAAAAACAAAATTATTTTGCAAGAAAATATCTTTCACATCATTTTCTTGATTGCAGCCAATTTCTACAATTATTTTGCCGTTATTATTAAGATATTTGTTAGCATTTTGAGCAATTCTGCGATAAAAATCTAGGCCATCCACGCCGCCATTAAGGGCAATTTCTGGATCGTATTTTGTATCCAAGCTCAGCTCTTCAATTTCTTTGGCTGCTATATATGGTGGATTAGAAATAATTAAATCAAATTTATCCGTTATTTCATCAAAAAGATCTGACTCAACCAAAGTTAGTTGATCGCTGATTAGTAGATTATTAGCATTTTTGTTAGCAATGGCGAGAGCTTTTTGAGATATATCAACAGCAACTGCTTGAGAGTTTTTATAGATTTTTAACAATGATAGAACAAGACATCCAGAGCCAGTTCCCAATTCTAATATTGTGAATTTTTGTAGATCATCCCTAAAATTATCGATAACAGTTTCTATTAAAATTTCAGAATCAGGTCGAGGATCAAGAACATCTTCACTAACAATAAAGCTGCTGTCAAAAAAATCTTTTTTACCGATAATTTTAGCCACCGGCATTGATTTTTTTCTTAGTTTAATGGATTCCAAAAATTTATTAGCCAGGACATTACTGATGCACAAATCTTTGTTAAATATTATCTGCTCTTTGGTGAGGCTGCATATTTCTTGTAGCAAGATTAAAGGATCGATCTGATAGCTTGCAATATTGGCTTGTTTTAATTGTTGGCGAGATTCGCATAGAAGATAATCAACTGACACTAATTTATGACAAGATTGATCTTTGGCCATATATGCAGCAAGTTATAATTAGATAATTACAATTCTTCAATAATTTGCCGCACTGGAATATTATTTATCATATATTCAAGATTTTTTTCTCGAGATATTGTGAATGATATTTCATCGTTAATTACTACTTCTTCCTCAATTTTTTTGGATAAAATTTGATTTTGACCAACCTCTTGATCAGAAGCTCCTTCAGCGATATCTGTTAATTCAACTTCTTCTTCAATTTGACCCTCAACTTGACCTTCAATTTCTTCTTCATATTCTTTGTCAACTTCGTCATCTTGGGCCAAATCTTCAATTTCTTGATTTGCCACTTCAACATCTTGTTTATTTGCTATTTTGACATCTTTTTTATTAGTATTTGATATTTCTTTAACAATATTATCAATATTGTTGCTGATTTTTAATAAAAAATTATTGTAATGGTCATTTTCGCCCACAAAAGAATTATCCACATTGCTCAAAATAATATCTCCGCCTTCAAGAATATCTAAATTATTACTAGTCATATTGGATGAAACATCAGATATGTAATCGATTAAATCTAGGGCGCCGATTACTTTAACTTTCATCAATCCAGAGAGACTGGGGTCGTCAAAATAGCTTTGCATTTTGCCAGATATAAAAATTTGATATAAATCGTTTGTGATAGAAAAATTATTTATCTCTAGCGATTTACTATATTGCACGGGAATTGATCTTATTTTAGTCGGATCAGAATCTATTTTCATCTGTCCAGCATTGGAATTTGGCAATAATTCATAAGAAAGATCAATATTGATATCACTGATCGCTGATTCTATTTTACCAATTATATTTTTTTCTCTAATCAAATCAAATTCTGATAAATCTGCATCCGTTAGCACATCTACTATTAAATCACTGGTATCTTCATCTAAAGCAATAATATCTTCTGATGCGATATCACCTTCTTTTTCATCGTTAATTGCGTTATCATTGCTAAAATCTTGTTTATTATCATTTAAAGTCTGTTGCTTAGAAATTTCAATCTCGCCGCTAGATAATGCATCGATAATATCAGGCTCTAGACCATCTTGATATAAGTTTGATAATTTAACAGAATCAGAGTCCGATATTTTGGTTTGAAAAGAGGTGGATATTTTACCGCTTTTAGAAATTTTACTACTAATATTAATATTCATTCCCGAAGCTGTATATAGTACATCATCTTCAAGGCCAGAAGTTATTTTGTGCCCCTGATCCTTATAACTTACTACTAGATTATCTGGTAAAATAGCCAAATTAATTTGTGGTTTTTTGCTAAATGAAATAGGGCTTTTTGCACCAGAATCACTAACATAGGAAGGTTTATTTATTTCGCTGACGGTATAATTTGAAGAGAACAAATCAGCAGAAATTTTTAAAGATTCTATATTAAATCTGTGAGATGATAGGCTATCAAAAGGCAGGGAAAAAGAAAGATTGTTAATAGTTATATTATTTTGTAGAGGGAAGCCATAGAACTTTATACTACTTGACGAGACATAAAAAGCATTATCTTGCAATATTTTAACAATATATGATCTATATTCATTAGCTTTATAAAACCAAAAACCGCTATAGCCGGCTATTGAGATTAACAATAAAATGATAAATCTTAAAATAAATTTTTTAAGCATAAATTATTAAAAAATGAAGAAAATGTAAAGTTATTAACCAGCTCCTAAAGATTTTGGCAATTTATACTCAATAATATTTATAAATTTAGGTTCTGTTGAGATTTTAAATAGCCTAACCAACCGAAACATTTCTTGTTTCAGATGGAACTTTAAGAATAATTCCATCAAGCTCTTTAGTTAGGGTAATTTGACAACCTAATCTTGATGTTGGAGTGAGGCCGAAAGCTAAATCTAGCATATCTTCTTCATCTTCAGATGGCTCTTGCAATTTATCAAAATAATTCTGCTCCAAGATAACATGGCAAGTTGAGCAGGCCAGAGAGCCCTCGCACGCACCTTCTAATCTGATATTATTGTTGTGAGCTGCCTCTAAAACTGTTGTTCCAGCGGGAACTGTAAATTCTTTTTTACCTTCAGCGGTATCAAAAATAACTCTTACTTGTTCTGACATTTTCAATGATTTTGTTAAAATTTAAATAAGTTATTAAAGTTATGATTTTAAAAAAATCAATTAGAAAGACCTTCTATGTTTAGTAATGATCATTATTGATTTTACATAAATAAATTAAAAGCAAAAAACAGCTTCTATTGGCACATGGTCTGAGGGCCTTTCTTCTTGACGAAAATCTATATGAATTTTAGATGATTTTATGTTGTCCTTTAAATTTGGAGTAGTCCAAATATGATCCAACCTCCTGCCACGATTAGACGCTAAAGCGTCTCTGGCTCTATAGCTCCACCAGCTATATAATTTCTTACCTTCATCAACGAATAATCGATGGCAATCAATCCAATTAAGAGTTTTTTGTAAATTGGTCATTTTTTCAACTTCAATTGGTGTATGTGACACCACTTTTAATAGCTGTTTATGAGACCAAACATCATTCTCTAAAGGCGCGATATTCATATCGCCAACAATTATAATCTTTTTATTTTTTTGCTGAAGAAAAAAACTCTCCATCCAGTCAATAAATTTTAGTTTATGTAAAAATTTATCATTCAACTCGATATCAGGTATATCTCCTCCGGCTGGAACATAAAAATTATGTAAAGAAATTTTTTGATCCAAAACCTCAATATCAACCGAAATATGACGCTTATGTCCATATCCCAAAATATCAATCTTTTGCACAGAGCTGACTGGAAATTTCGATAAAATGCAAACCCCATTATAAGATTTTTCGCCACTAAACTCAATAAATTCAAATCCAAGATCTAAAATATCGTTAAGAGGAAAAAGATCATCTATAACCTTGGTTTCTTGAAGGCAAATTATATCAGGATTAATCTCGCTAACAAGCTTTCTGAGCAAGGGAAGCCTTAGACGAACTGAGTTAATATTCCATGAAACTAGCTTTAAAAACACTTATAACCCAGATTAATTTAAGAAAAAGTAGTTGCAGCTTATCTAATACCAAAATTCATCTTTAATACTGCATTTAATCAAATTAGTTTTGAGGATAAAATTTAGTATTAAAGATGAGAATTGGTATAAGCCTATTCTACCTATAGATTTATAGGTAGAATTATTGGCGACTCAAATGAATCATTTTAACTAGCCAGCTTGAACCCTGCTTTTGCTACCTAAATTTTGACGGATATTTTTAGTAGCAGATACCATTTTCTCTAAGGCAGAAGTGGTTTCTGGCCAATCTCTTGTTTTAAGGCCACAATCAGGATTAACCCAGATTTGGCTAGCATCTAATACGTTTAGAGCTTTATTTAACAAACTCTCCATCTCTTCTTGAGTTGGAACTCTTGGGCTGTGAATGTCATAAACACCTGGCCCAATTTCATTAGGATATTTAAAATTTACAAAAGCATTTAGCAATTCCATTTGCGAACGAGAAGTTTCAATAGAAATTACATCAGCATCCATTTTAGCAATGGCTTCAATGATATCGTTAAACTCAGAATAGCACATGTGAGTATGAATTTGAGTTTCATCTTTAACACCACTAGCCGTAACTCTGAAAGCCTCAACCGCCCAATCTAAATAATTTTGCCAGTTATTTTTTCGAATCGGCAAACCCTCTCTTAAGGCAGCCTCATCAATTTGAATAATTTTTATACCAGCTTTTTCAAGATCTACAACTTCATCACGAATAGCAAAAGCAATTTGCAAAGCGGTATTTTTACGCGGCTGATCATCTCTAACAAAAGACCATTGTAATATGGTAATTGGCCCTGTGAGCATGCCCTTCATATATTTGTCGGTTTGCTCTTGAGCAAATCTTGACCAAGCTACAGTCATAGGATTTTCACGAGAAACGTCGCCAAAAATTACTGGTGGTTTAACGCATCTTGAGCCATAGCTTTGAACCCAGCCATTTTTGGTAAAGCAAAAGCCATTAAGCTGCTCTCCAAAATATTCCACCATATCATTTCTTTCAAATTCACCATGAACTAATACATCAAGGCCAATTTCTTCTTGTATTTTGATGGCTTTCTTAGTTTCATTTTCAAGAAAATTTTGATATTGGTCATTAGAAATTCTGCCAGCTTTAAAGTCGGCACGATGCTTCCTAACATCTTTAGTTTGAGGGAAGGATCCAATTGTTGTTGTTGGCAACACTGGTAAATTAATCTGTCTAGCTTGAATTTTTTGCCTTGTGACAAAATCACTCTGCCTATTGGTTAAACTTTCATTAAGACCAGAAGCTCTATCTTGAACTGATTTATTATTGATTTTAGCCGAGGTTTTGCGAGCTTCAATTGCTGCTTTATTTTCTTGCAATTGACTCTGAACTTCAGACTTATTGTCCGCTGCCTTAGCCAAAACAGTAATTTCGTCTAGCTTTTGTGTGGCAAATGACATCCAAGATTTAATGTCTTCATCTAAAGCTGTTTCATTAGCTAAATCTACTGGACAGTGAATCAAAGAGCAAGATGGGGTAACGATCACGCGATCTTTGCCTAATTTATCTACGGCTTTATTGATAATATTAAGTGAATTCTCATAATTATTGATCCAAACATTGCGCCCATCAATAACGCCCAAAGATAGAGATTGATCATCTTTTATTAAATCTAGGGCTGACTCTAGTTGCTCGGAAGCTCTTACCAAATCAATATGAACTGATTTTGTGCCTAGGTTAAAAGCAATCTCAGCATTATCATATAAGCCATCAAAATAAGTTGCTAAATGCAAATTAATTGTACCAGCATAATCCTTGATGTGGTTATAAGTTTTTTGATAAAGATCTTTAGCATCATCAGCTAAATCAGTAACTAAATACGGCTCGTCAATTTGAACATCCTTGACGCCTATTGTTTGTAACTTGGCAAACAATTCCTTGTAAACAGTCAGCAAATTATCAATTAAATCTAACTTGTTAGAGTCGTCAATAGCCTTGCCTAGAAGCAAGAAAGAAACGGGGCCAATAATAACTGGGCGAGTTTCAATGCCATTTTCTTTGGCCTCTTGATATTGCGCAAAAATTTTATCGGAAGAAATTTTAAATTGTTGGTTAGCACTAAATTCAGGAACAATATAATGATAATTTGTATCAAGCCATTTTGTCATTTCCATGGCTGTAACATCAACGCCATTTTTTTGGGCTCCGCGAGCCATAGAAAAATAAAGATCAAGATCGACATTCTCTTGGTTAAAAGAAAATCTTTTAGGAACAGCGCCAAAAAGGGCTATGGTGTCTAAAATTTGATCATAAAGAGAAAAATCATTTGATGGAATATATTCAACTCCAGCTTGCTGCTGGGTTTTCCAGTTTTTTAAGCGAATTTCTTTAGCTGTGCTTTGTAATTCATCATTTGATAAATTGCCTTTCCAGTAGCCTTCAACGGCTTTTTTTAATTCGCGATTAGCACCTATCCTTGGAAAACCAAGATTTGCAGTTTGTAACATAAGTTTTTAATTTGAAAAATTAAGCAAGGCTTTGCCGATGAAATCTATGGATATGAATTTCCTTGTGGAAATTAAATTTAACACTACCTAATCTTCAAATTAACTTATTGTCAAGATTAATTAACATATTATGAATAATTTTAAAACTGACTTAGTTGTCATCGGAGCTGGTCCAGTAGGGCTATTTACGGTTTTTGAAGCTGGTATGCTCAAAATGAATTGCCATGTTATTGATAGTCTAGAGTCAATTGGCGGACAATGCACCGCGCTGTATCCAGAAAAGCCCATTTATGATATTCCGGCTCATCCGTCAATTTTAGCTGCCGATTTAATTGAAAAATTAGAAGAGCAAGCTAAGCCATTTAGTCCAACCTATCATTTAAATCAAAGAGTTGATGAAATTACAAAGCTAGAAGATGGTAGCTTTATCATCAAAACTTCCAAAAATAACACCGTAAAATGCAAAGCGATTATTATCGCTGCTGGCTGTGGCGCCTTTGGTCCAAATCGCCCACCATTAGATAATTTAGAAAAATTTGAACAAAATTCTATTTTTTACGCCGTTCGTGATAAATCAAAATTTAAAAATAAAAATGTTGTTATTGCTGGCGGTGGTGATTCAGCAGTAGATTGGGCAATTAATTTAGCCGATATTGCTAATAAAATTTATGTCGTGCATCGTCGTGAAAAATTTCGTTGCGCTCCAGATAGTTTAGATAAAATGAAAGAAATTGCCAAAAGTGGCAAAATTGAATTAGTAATTCCCTATCAATTAGCTGGTTTAGAAGGTGAAAATAATCATTTAACACAGGTGATTGTCAAAGATTTCGACAATAATACCAAATCACTTGAGGCCGATTATTTATTGCCATTTTTTGGTCTAGCAATGGAATTAGGGACGATTGCTAATTGGGGATTAAATATTGAAAAAAATCATATCACGGTAGATCCAGCAACAATGCAAACATCTGCAAAAGGAATTTATGCTGTTGGCGATATTGCCACTTACAAAAACAAGCTAAAACTAATATTGACTGGCTTTGCTGAGTGTGCTAGTGCATCTCACGATGCTTATAAAATTATTTACCCAGATGAAGTTTTCCACTTTGAATATTCAACTTCTAAAGGTATAAAATAATGCTTTTAACTCTTTATTACTAACCGGTGCACTGATTAATAAAGATATCTATCTTCCCCTTACCTCCCCTTGATTAGCTGCGTTACTAGTATCTCTTTCAATATATTGAAGCTGACCCCTTGTTATTGTTGAGCTAGGCCTATCCTCACCATTGCGCAAAAATAAGCGCGCCAATAATGGTGGAGGCGACGCATCTTTAACTCCAACTGATTTCCCAATGTTTAAAGCTTGTTGCGCATAGTTAAGTCTCGAGTTATTAAGCTGATACAATGCAGCACCTAAACAACTTAATGCCTCTTTTCTATCATCACCATAACTTTCAATAAGATTTGTAAAATTATTGTGAGCATTATTGAAATTGTCATTATTATTAGCCGAAATCATATCTTTTATGCTCGACATCACTTCGGGATCAACAATATTTAATGACTCTTTGATTTGATCGTGAATAGTTTGCGCATCAACATCTTCACTATTTAATTCTACCAAGACCCTCAACGCATTTTGCCACGCATTGACATTTGTGGAGTCTAAATCTTCGTACTCTTTTTGATATTTTGATAATTTTCTATATTCATTAACTACATATAAAGTAAGTATCCCTATAGCTATGGTGCTAGATTTTATAGCAAAATCATATCTCTTTTTGCTAGCAATAAGTTCTGCAATTTCTGTATGGCCTTTATA
>DDCV01000006.1 GCA_002335845.1 Rickettsiales bacterium UBA1997
GCAATTCAATTGATTGGCTACGGATTAACTGGCTTGAATATTGTTCCTTGGAATGTTTTTGCATTCTTCATTGGCATCTTACTTTGGTTTTTGGTCGGTTATTTGTGGAAAGACAAAGCAATTATGGTTGTTCATGTTGGTGCGTTCGTAGCCATTCTAGCAGGCTACTTAAGTTCATAAATAAATAATTATAACTATAATTCAATTACATACGATCCGTAGGTAAAGCAGTAGTATCTTTTATATCATCCATAACAAAACTGGCCGAAATTTCAGAAATAGAAATTTTACTAATCAAATTTTGATAAAATTTATCATAATCACTTACATCCTTAACACGTACTCGCAAGATATAATCTAGATCTCCAGCCATTCGATGNNAAATTAGAAACAACACTTTCGAATTTCTTTGCCCAATCCGATTCATGTGAATTTGTCTTTATCATTACAAAAATTGATAAGCCTAAATTAACAGATCTAGGCTCTACTAAAGCTACGCGACCTTTAATAATACCCTCGTTCTCCAATCGCCTTATTCTGCGCCAGCATGCATTTCTGGATAGATTAACTTTTTCAGAAATTTCATCCATACTTAAGGATGCATCAATCTGCAAAATTTTTAATATTTTTTGATCTATTTGGTCTGTAAAATTATTCATATGAGAGATAATATCCCAAAATAACAATATTTAAAAGGATATATGGGATAATTTTTGTAAGCATCTAAGATATCATAAGTCACTATTAAGATTCACAAATGGGGAGCATGATGCTAAGTTTTGAAAATAACAATCAAAGTATAACAAAAAAATCACAATTAAAGATTTTAAGCTTTTTTACAGATCATCCAAAAAGCGTTGGAGAAACATACATACAACATTTTTTTGTGGCATTTAGGTTTTCATTAAAGCTGTTTATGTCTTCTATTGCTGCATTAATTCACGCATTTCTTCCAGCATTATTTAAAAAAACAGCAAGTAGGCAAATAAAAAATATGTACCGTGAAATGACTTCAAGAAAATAAACTACATAAATTATTATTTTTCGTCCTTTTGAACAGCTACAAGTTTACTAAATTGCTTTGCATATCCACCCATACCAAGACCATCAATCCAACGCTTGTGCCTTTCTTCAATTAGGTCCTCAAAAGATACAACTTCATTACTTAGATCAAAGCGTCCATCTAACCTTAAAAAATTTTTTGGATGATCTTGCTTATGCGCACCTAAATCCCATGTATAAAACTCTATATGGCTTGTATTATCATTTATTTCACCAACACACAGTATGTTGTCTATATACTGTTTTTTCATCTCTATCATGTTCCCAAAATTACATATTTACTCAATGTTATACTTCTGTATCATTTTAATACATTAAATTAATTTTATTAAAGGATATAAAATATGACATATGCAAGAATAAATACAATAACTTTTGTATCAGAAAAAGCAGCCGATAATTTACAGGAAAATTATGCCTTAACAGCTGTTGAAGGATTTCCAGAAGCTCAGTTACTTGTTGCAGTAAGAACTGGCCCACTGACTGCTTCATTAACATCAATATATGAAGATAAAGCCGCATTCGATAGATCAGCTAATGAACGTTCAGCACGAATGTCAGCTAATGGCCACTTGATGGAAGCTGTTGATGTCCAGGAAGGTGAAGTATATTTATTTCATAAAAAATGATTTTTAAAATTTTAAAATTAAAAATTTATAAATAACAAGCTATCAGATACCCAATTATGAGGCCTTTGATAAATGCTATCCAAGTTATAGCATAATCGCTTATGCCAACTCTTTCTTTAAACCACTCAATCTGCCGTTTATGAAATTCTATCATACTATAAAGCCTTTCTTAGCGATACTCATTTAAGAAACAGCCTCCCATTGAGGTAAATTGAAGTATATAATCGTTACTATTCAATTGTATTTTTTTATAAATACTGGAGCTTTGCTGAATTAATTTACCCGTTGGGAAGTGTTCCATGCATAGAGCTTTTAGTTCAAATTTATCAATTTTAATGTGATATAGTCGTAGCCCACTTTTATCATTTGCAAAAGAAGTGCTCGCTAAGCCTAATAAGGCTACAAAAGTGATTGTAAAAATAGAGATTTTCTTTTTCATATAACTACGTCCAAAATTTTATATATTTACATAATATTAGGCTAATCTATCATTATGATATTAGCAATAAAAAGGAATATTACATGTCAGTAACATGGGAAAAATGGGTTGATGCATGGCGTCAAGGTACAGATAAAAATGACTCAACATATATTGAAGCACTAATAACAGATGACTTTAATTGGAATACTTCAGATTTTAACAGACAAACTACAATCGACTGGGTAAATTCTACGGAATTTAGGGTAGTTGGTGACGTGAAGACGTTATATGAAAATGATGAAGTGATTGTAGGAATNNATGACACCGTCATGGGAATTGCTTATCTTAGAGATGGTAAAGTATTCAAATACAGTCACCAAAGAAAAACTCCCTAAGTACTGAAATATTCAATTATACTCTTTAAGACTTAATGTTTAATTGAAATATTAGCATAAACTCACTTTTGTTTTGAAAAGCAAACAAATTTATCTCGATGCCAATTTTTAAAAGTTAGAAAGGAAAAAGTGGGATTATATACATGGCTCCGACGGTAGGGGTCGAACCTACGACCAATTGATTAACAGTCATCTGCTCTACCGCTGAGCTACGCCGGACC
>DDCV01000002.1 GCA_002335845.1 Rickettsiales bacterium UBA1997
ATAAGCGTCAGCTTATTTTAATTTTAGTTATTTTTTTTAACTTAAATTGACAATAAATTATGACTAAAAAACGAAACTTAAATCTTGAACAAACTTCAAATTATCAAGATCAAAATCTGCACCAAAATTTTCAAAATAATAATTTCTAAAACAACCTAAATCAAGATTCTTTCAAAGAACAAATAATTGCCGGTCTTAAGTCTGGTAAAGGTTTGACAGGCAAGGATGGAATATTTACTGGAATGGTCAAGGAAGTGTTGGAGGTGATACTGGCAGAGGAATTAAATCAGATTTGACAGGGGAAAGAAAAAATCTCGGCAGTGGTTTTGATAATCGGCGCAATGGTTATAATTCCAAAACTATTAAAACCAAAGATTCAGCCTTTGTTTTAGATTCTCCAAGAGATCGAAACAGTTCTTTTGAACCGCAAATTATTCAAAAGAATCAAACAGTTTTAACGGAGGAATTAGATAATAAAATCATTGCTCTATATGGCATTGGAATGGGCTATAGAGACATATCTGCCCATATTGAAGACATTTACGGCATCGAAATTTCCAAGTCTAGTATCACTGCTATTACTGATANNAAAGAATTAGACACTAGTATCACTGCTATTACTGATAAAATATTACCAAAGATAAGAGAATGGCAGAATCGACAATTAGATGAGATTTATCCGATCATCTTTTTAGATGCGATGCACTTCAAATGTAATGAAGAAAAGAAAGTGATTAGCAAAGCGTTCTATACAGTTCTTGGCATTGATCAGCAAGGCAAGAAGGCTGTTCTTGGGCTTTATCTGTCGGAGAACGAAGGGGCAAATTTCTGGCTTTCGGTTTTAACTGATTTAAATAATAGAGGAGTTAAAGATATTTTTATTGCCTGCATTGACGGGCTTAAAGGCTTCCCAGAAGCAATAAATTCAATATTTCCCAGCACAGAGATTCAGCTTTGCATTATTCATCAAATTAGAAATTCTTTGAAATATGTAGCGAGTAAAAATCAGAAATAATTTATGGAAGATTTGAAGTTGGTTTATAAAGCAAATAGCAAGGATTTAGATGAATCAAAGCTTCTTGATCTTGAAGAAAAATGGGGCAAAAAATATCCGCTAGTAATCAAATCTTGGAATAATAATTGGCATAATTTATCAGGATATTTTAGATATCCGCCAGAGATTAGAAAGATGATTTATACCACCAATGCGGTTGAGGGCTTGCATCGACAGATCCGCAAGGTTACAAAGACCAAAGGCTCTTTTACCAGCCAAACTGCATTGGAAAAATTGATCTATTTGGCAATCAAAAATATCAGCAAAAAATGGCAGATGCCAGTTCCAAATTGGAGCTTGATTGTTGGGCAATTGGATATATTTTTTGCAGGCAGGCTGAAATTGGATTTAGCCTAAATGAGGGATTTGACACGGAATTTAGGACACTCCCGAAGAAAGTAGTGGCAGTGAAGGCTTTAGCGCTTTAATTTATGAGTCCAAACAAAAAGATGGTTTTTCACGACAAGGTTTGCGTGGTGGTGTTTTAAGAGGTGTTTTTAAGAAATTTTCTGGGTCAAAAAGTCCGATGATTTTTGAAGGAAAATGTTCTTGACAATGGGGTTCACTTTAGTTTGAGAGTTTTTTTACCTTCCTGCTCCTCCATCTCCACCTTGATCTTCCCTTTTTCTTTTCTGTGTTCTTGATAAGTCCCTATCTCCAAATATATTTTTGTTACGCTCAACTAGATCGCTTAATAATTGATATGATTTTGGAGATAATGGCCTAGGTTCATCAGATGCTACTAATTTTTCTAAACATAACTTGACTTCTTCGGGCAAGGATTCTGTCATGAGTCTTGGATCTAAAAGCATCTTATTATGAATCTCCTGTAAAAGTTGCTCCGGCATGTCTGGTACTGCTGATTCCTTTCGTAATCTAGAATGTCCAGCCATAGCAAAAGCTAGAGAACGATCTTGCGCATTTCTTATAATTGAATTTCTGTACTTAATAGCATCATTAAAAACCTTTTCAAAAACCACCTGTTCTGACAGTCTTGAAAAGCCTCCTCCATCTATCATTGTGACTTTTTGTACTTTACAACTAATGCTTTTCAATGCGTTTTCTAGATTAGAAAAATCTTTTATTTCACCTTCAGCATATTCAATCTCCATATTATCTATTTCTACTGAATTAATCAGCTTTATGGCTTTTTCAAGCAAAAGCTCATGTTCCTCTTGATGTTCAGGCGCGTAAAACTCTTTATTTGCTACTGAATAAGATAAAAATCGTATATTGTTAATTTTTTCTCCTTTAAAATTTGTCGGGATCTTATCACAAACTAGTTGTTGACATTCATTATGACCTTCCATTTCTAAAAGTTTAATATTCTTAATTCCAAAATCTTTTATAGCTTTGATTACCGTATCAATGTGGTTATTTTCCAAGTTTCCTAATATTATAATTATATCTTTATTCTTGGCCTTATTTAATTGAGCAACTATATCATCACTAGTAGTTATGTAGTGTATTTCTTGATCGGGGTAGTGTATTTCTTGATTGGGGTAGTGTATTTCTTGATCGGTTCTTAGTTCTCCAAAACTAAATCTTACGACACCTCCAGATGTTAAAATTCTGTATTTGTTGTTCATGTGAATTTATTTTAATTATTTTATTTAAAAAAAGCAAAATAGCACCAAACAATCCAAGGCATCCAAGCCAAATTAGATAAATAAATGGCTTATAATAAACTCTAACTGCGTAATTTTCGAACTCATCTTTATTGCCAATTACCAAGTAAATATCACCAAAGAAACTTGTTTTTATATCAGCTTCATTAGTTGTTTGATCTGCTATTGGATATTATCTTAATTGCGGCTTTAATGCAAGTAACTTTTCACTTATATTGTTAAAAATAATTTTTTTGTTTGAATAAACTGCAAAATTACCTTGGCGCGCGATGTAGTTTTTTCCTTTAATAAATTCAATTTCTTCAAATTTTATATTATATTTAGCAATCTTTATCTCTTGACCAACTTGCATATTAAACTCTTTTACTTGAGCAAAGCTTGTTGATAAGACTACACATAATACCATTTCCCACTCCTAACTACCCAATATAATATCCGCAAATACCCCCAACAACATCAACTGATAAATTCCGCACAAACTTACAAACAGCTAACTCCAATTCTAACAAAGTGTTAAACACTTTATTTTGAACCCAAATCCGTCATTAGC
>DDCV01000169.1:0-11228 GCA_002335845.1 Rickettsiales bacterium UBA1997
TTGTAGATTAACAATGCCAATTTTTTTTGTTACAATGACAATGAGTAGTATTTTTTAATTACGAATTAATTAATAATGACTGGAATTAGAAAGCGATTAAAATCAATATTTGCCAAATTTAAATCTTATATATCTAGATCTGCTCGGAAGCAAGATTCTGCACCAGGAAAAGATTGCGCAAAGGACGCTGTTGATAATGCACTAGAAAATGATCAAAAAAATATAGAGACGCACACTCAACAATCGACGAATGGCCATGAACCTGTTCCTAGTTTAAATGATAAGGATGGATGTCCTTTGTTTACAGAAATTCCTGCCACAGAAAATAACGATACCACTAAACAAAGTATGGAATTAAATACCCCTAACACTGAAATACAAAAAGTCCCTAATCCGAACAAAGAGCAACTAAGTATAATACCTTCTATTTCCATCTCCACTTACCCAACAGCTATTATTAATAGTATTAAGGTTCCAGAAAGTATGGAAAAGAAAAAAAGTGGTACATTAGGTGATGACGAGCTTAAAGCTCAGTTAGAATTAAAATCAATAAGATTAAGGTCTTCGATAATATCACCCCCGCTAATTCAAGCAACTAACATAATCCACCCTAGAAAAAACAGAGAGCCCATAGTTTTATATAATGGCCCACCTAAAAAAAATACACAGCCTAAAGTTTTGGTAATTAGGCCAATAGGAATAAGAGCAGTATATGGCAATGAAGGTATCAATCGTTTAATAGATTCAGGTATAGGTTACTGTTAATTAAATATCAAAAGGCACCGAATTGGTTTGTTTTTGCCTAAAATCTGCCAATTTTTTGGATAAATCTTTGTCGTTAATTGCTAAAATGGCAATTGCCATTAATGCAGCATTTTTGGCACCAGCTTCGCCAATTGCTAATGTTGCCACTGGAATACCAGCAGGCATCTGTGCGATTGAAAGTAGAGAATCTAAACCGTCAAGCGATTTGCTTTTGATAGGAACTCCTAAAACTGGCAAATCGGTAATTGCTGCCACCATCCCTGGAAGGTGTGCGGCACCACCAGCACCAGCAATTATTATTTTAGTGCCTTTTTCTTTAGCTTTTTTACAGAATTCATACATGCGATCAGGAGTTCGATGCGCTGAAACAACTTTAATTTCATAATCAACACCGAATTCTGTAAGTAAATCGGCAGTTTTTTGCATTGTTGGTAGATCTGATTTAGATCCCATTATTATTGATATTGTCATGTTGCTAGATAAATTTTATTAAAAGAGCGTAGCATGGGTTAATTTGTAGTTTTTCATCTTCCTCCCATATATTCTTTTCCTGAGTGACATTCCTCACGCTTAGTATGAAAATCGTAATTATCGCGGTCGCACGCTAACTCATTATCACCCATAGTGCTCCAAGAAATATTAGATATACCATCTACACAATGATATGAGAATATAGCATGAGTGTAGCATCTATATTCATTTGATCGGGATGCATCTTTATTGCAACGATAATGATAATATCTACAAACAGGACCTCCTTTTGATCCATGACTAACTGATGAGGAACTGATGCCAAGGCTGCAATTACCTCCATAACAACTTTCGTTGTCACATGAGGTACTACGTTCTTTAAAAAAATCTGAGGCATTGAAATTTTGACCTTTGTTAGTCCCGTTAAATGAGCTATTTAAATTACAACCCCGACAATCGCTGCAATTATTATGCAAGACCCATTCCGGCTCTGATCCTGTTGTATCGCAAATAAGATTAGGTTCTGTAGGACTTCTATCGGTGGTGCCTGTTCTTCCACAATCATGCTCTACTCCACTGACAGA
The DNA here is from genome assembly GCA_002335845.1 of Rickettsiales bacterium UBA1997. The sequence continues at coordinate 1,821 of DDCV01000169.1, forward strand.
TCTTGAGCCTCCGATTACTTTGTTGCCAAAGCCAGTTTCGCAGGCAAGGTTATCAAATATTTCTTCATTATTATAGATTTTATTTACATCAAACCCTTCCTCTACCTTGGCATTGCGGCCATCTATTGGGCCAACAGCGGGAGCAGTGCATTTCATGGTGCATGAATTATTGTAATAATCCTCTTCTTTATTTTCTTGCTGCGTAGAAGTGAGCTGATATTTCTCATGCTTAAAATAAAATTGATTTATGTAATTATAATTATTTAAAGGTTGGCACTTATATTGCTTTATTGCAAATAGCTCAATTCTTCCACGGCCATTCGCAAGGTTATCAGCATTTTCTGGATAATGATTGCTATCTTTACATTGCCCATCGATTAATACTTCAACATCTCCCGGTATAGCACTAGAATTCACTTCTTCAGAAGGTACGCGTCCACCACTGACATTGTCTCCAATTTCATTATGATATTGAATATTATTATTTTTATCTATATTTAGCTTAACATTATCAGTGCTTTCGGCTAATATTGCACCATTTGCAATGCAATTTACAATAGGAGGTCCCCAAGTTCCATTATTATTACAATAGCGACTCAAAGAAAATTTATTATTTCTTCTATCCGCACCATAATCTGTGGTTTTATGATCATCAAGATATTCTATATGAGACCATGAACCAAAAGTTCCATGGGGCCATTGTACTAAAACTTTATTATTACCATAAAGTGAACTATTGATCTCAATAAAACTATCGATATCAATAAAGTCATCTGAGAAGTTACCGTTGTTGCTATCAAAGGGATGCAAAGTGGCACCGACACCAATTCTTGAATCTTGGGCATAGCTAGGGCATTTATTGATGCAATCAGTGTCGGGCTGAGTCCAGACAGAAGCAGCTATTTTTTGATTGCCTGCATCATCTGTTTTTATTACTGGTGAACAATTTCTACTAGGCTTCGTAACTAGCGCTCTATTATCTGATAAATCAAGTTTAATCGATGCATTAGGAGATATATTAGTGCTTCCATTGGCATGACGTGGAGTTATGGTCTGGCCATTATATGTTGCTTGATACCAGCGCCCCATCTTGTCTCTTATTGGTGAGTAGGGATATTTTATATAGCCAGAAGCGCAGCTAGTTGAACTAACTTCAATTGATTGATCTAGAGCATTAGTCTCTGGCCACAAAGCAAAGCCACCAATATCATCATCATCAATTGTCGTTTGTGTGATAGTGGTTTTTTGCTGATTATTATCAATAACCTCTTGGCACTGAGTAGCACACTTATTTTGAACTGGACCTAGATTGCCATCGTGATCGCATTTTCTATAAGGAGGATCTTTTTGGACTTGGAAAAATCCTAGATTATTAACGCATTCGCCAATTATTTTTGATTCCTTTTGGATTTGAGAAGAGCTTCGGGAAGCCATGCCGTAGCCATAATCTACATTATAATCAAAGTTGCTATTTTCAATTTGATCTGTGCTTACTTTTTGATCAATGCCGCCTACAGTTCCATTATTTATATCATGATTATCTTGTAATATTCTAGTGGGCGTAAAAACAGCTCCACCATTTTCATACCATTTGGTAAAGTCTGATGTATTGCTTGGATTAGATGGCGGGTCTTTGAAGTAACATCTTATTCTTTCGCAGCTATCCTTAAGAGATGTGTGATTGCCTAGCTGATTGCATTTCATAGTTGGTAAAGTGCCAAGGTCAGTATAATCTCCGCTTAGATCCTGGTCTAATGATTTTTGAATCAAGCTATCGATATTAGGCGAGCTATCATCATTTATAGTATTGTTTTGATTTGCAATTTTATAGCCAGTATTAATTGGCTTGAAGCCAGTTATACATTGATCGGCGGTAATTACAACAGGTTCATCGTCAGATTGTTGTTCTGGCCAAGTTGCATAGCCAAATCTACTGCCTCTATCTTCCCCTGCTTCATTCCTATCAAATATTATATTAGGATATTCACCATTATCCGCTGGATTTCCACCAGTCTCAACGGCATTGCATTCATATCTTATGCATCGATTGATCAATGAAATACTGGCCGTACTATCCCACACTCCATTGTTTCCACAATTCATTATTGGCGGACCTTTACTGCGATCCGTCTGCCAAAATCCATTGCAAGTTCCCATTTGCCTTGAACCTTCAAAAGCCATTTGGAACTCAGCATGTCCATAATTTAATTCAACTGTTCTATCTCTGTGGGACTTATGAACATCGTTATCATATTTATCTAAAGATGACTCTGCATAAAATGGATCAGCTGGGTTATAACCACTTTCTGTGGTATCAACATAAGATATTGTAGGGCATAATGCTGGTTCTGGAATATCGATACACAATCCTGCTTCTCTTGGCGTTTGTTGGCGTAAAACTTCATCAAAAGCTGGGCTGGTGGATAGTTCAGCTTTTTTGCAATAGCATCCCAGCCTTGGATTACCGCCATCACTGCAAAAATTATTGTCGATATTTGGTGTTGATGAGTCATTATCAATAATGCATTCGCCAAGCAATGCGCCATTGGCAACTTTTTTAGCTATCACAGAATCTAATTTTTTTTCAAAACCCTTCGTAATACATATTTCATTAAACCAGCCATAAGCATCGGCACTATAGTCAGCAACGCTAGATCCTTCTTTTAGAAGCCCTTCTTTTTCTTGGCATTTTGGACTTAAGAAATCATTGTAATAATCTCTTTTTTCCATAAGTTCAGCAACTGGTTCATTCATTATATAGGCTTCAAAAATTGCTATTTCATTTTCAACGCGCTCTATATTTAGCTGACTACATTCTTCCCTTTTGGCACATATTTGATATTGCTCCTGACTCGTGTTGCACACTGGGTCTAGATTATCTGGCGTTTTTATGTCTACCACTTTTGTTCTGCAGCCATCTTCATTTTGTAGCTGAACCCTTATAAAGGACTCTCTAAAACTATTGCCAGATTTTTCGGCAACTATTATTTTTTCATTATTTAAAAATGATTGTGTATTTGAACAAGTGTTAATTGCTGCGTCCTCAACTATGGCTTCATTGGCTAAAATATCACCAATTTCAGGGCGCAGCCTTGGAATGCAGCCAATTCTTATTGGTTCTAGGCCTTCGCCTAAATCTCTATAAGCGCAAAGAATCGGTTGTTGATTTGCATAATTAAAAACTTTCTTGATATAGACTGAAGCACTAAAAGTGCCATCCATGAAGGGAATTGATACATTGGCGTTTTGGCCTGAAAGGGTAACTTCTTGATTTATATCAAGCTCAATAATTGCCTTGGTGTCTGGGTTATCTGGTTCATCTCCAAGAGATATTTCAATTTTTGGCATGAAAAAATCAGTGGCGCCAATTTCGCCTTCATTTGTAGCAAGAACTTCTTGATTGCTGCCTTTTTTAGCAAATATTTTTGATATATAGAGGGGTGGTAAAAAAAGATGAGGAGAGTTATTGATAGTGGCTCTTCTATGCGCTCTTTGCGGCTCAGCTTTTAGCTCGGTTTTGGCACACATTTGCTCTCTCATTAGTAGGTCGCTATCATGTTGGTAATAGCTTTTATCGATGTAGGGTATTTGAAGAAAGGGTCGCCACAAAAGAGTCTGCCATACATCTTCAGCCTTGCTAACATTAAAGGCGTTTGGACATTTATCTTCAAGAGAACCATCTGTGGCAATTTCTTTATTTCCATCTCCTGTCATGCAATATTTGAGGTTTGGATTTCTGCTGATATCAACCTGCTTTATATTGTCACTATCGCTATTTGTTAAGAAAACACCACCGCCAATAGCTGATTTATCTTTTGTATCAAGGAAGGCACAAATATATCGGCCATATTTAACAGCTCTAACTCTAATATCTCTATCAATACCATCAGCGCAACCTTTTGATGATAATTTGCTGGTTGTAAAATTATCTCCTCCTTCATAATCATTTTTTACAATACATTCCTTAGGATCTTGATCTTTTACAACCATAGTTTTGCACACATCGTAGCCGCAGACATTACCAGTAAGATCTCCAAAGGCATAGCTTATACCGCATTCTCTTCTGCCACACGATCTATCGAGTATCATACTGTTATTAAATCTGGTGCAAATGTTAATTGTGTGTTTAGTGTTGTTATGGCTATCACTTTCATCATATGATGTTTGGACATGATTCTTAAAATAAGCAGTTTGATCTGATTCATCAACTTTTTCAAAAACTGTCACAACACCGCACAAGCCTTCATAATTGACAGCTCTAGAGCCATGCATCTTGCTTGATCTTGTCGTACAAGCCTGAGGAACTCTGGTATCATCGCCTCCGACATAGGAATGCCAATATCCAAGCAGAGGTACATCCCTTCCAAAATTATTATAATCATCATCATCATCATCATTATTATTATTATTATTATTATCTTTCATATGATCCTTGCTGTAGCAAATAGTGCTATTGTGTTCGGAGTTTGTTTCTTGGGCTGTAAAATCCATAGGTCTATATTGACCTTTATAAGCATTGTGGTCACCAGGGTCAGCTTCAGGAATATCATTATTTTTGAAAGATTTTTTATGAGGGCTAGGGCGATAGAACCATGATTCTGAGGTGTCAGGATTTGATTGCGGATCTTGATAATCATCGCTTGACGTCTCTGTTACTGAGCATTCAACTGGATTAGAGTTACAATCTACTATCCGGTTACAATATTTGTGATTAGGATAACTTTCACCTTCAACTTCAGTTTCACTACAAGCGCCTTGATAATTGCAATCAGCATGAGGAGTTCCATCTGTTTGGCAAGAAAGCAGACATTCATCGCTAGCGGTAACATTTTGATCTGGTAGGTTTTGATTAAAATCAACAGCAGCAAAGCACTCAATTGTAGCTTTGAGACATTTATTATCAGCATTGCAAGTGGCAGTAGGTGCGGTGCAATCAGGGTTTGTATCAGAAGCTCCGCAGTGAATAGGCTTGATTAAAGCTGGTTGACAAATCGATATCTTGCAGCGAGTAGTTTCATCAATAGTTCCAGCAATATCAACGTCATTGCTAGCACCATCATTAGCTCCTGCATTTATAATATATCTTTCATAATTTTCTACAAAAGCAGCTCCCTTTGCCTTTATTGCTAAAGTTTGGTCACTAGTTTTATTGTTTGGGTCGTATGAAAAATCACGGCCGCAGAAAAATGTTTTAGGCTTGCATTTATGCAATTGACACATTGTATTGTTTGGCCTTGCGTGAAGATATTGTAATTGATCCTCTTCAAATTCATAACAGTAATTTGTGCCACCTTCGCAATATTTTTTATCATCAGCATCAAATTTGCTATTATTCAACTCTTCAGTAAAAAGATATTTGCAATTTTCCATATCACAATTTTTTTGAGATTGATCATTGCTAATGGGTTCCGGAGTAATACCATTATCAAGTTGGTGACATTTGGGTATAACGCAATTATCGGTGTTTGTTGATGAGTCACAAAATCTAATACATTCCTTATTATGATCTGCATGAGCATTGGTAGCGCATTTATTAATGCAATTTGCTTTTACTTTTTGCTCTGAAGGGTCAAGCTCGCTGCATAATGGCAAATGAATAACATTCATACAATTTTCGCGAGGAGTAGGATCTGAGCCATTATAGACTGTTTGAGAAGTTCCAGCCGTTGATTCGCATAATGGCAAATCATTTATAAGGCAGTTGGTTCCAGGATTAGGATCTAGACTGCCTTCACAATTTGGCAAATTTGCCCAGCTACTATTGATTGATAACAATAATAATAGTGTGGCAACCATAATCTTTAAACAAAAAGATCGGTAGCTGATAGCGAGCTTAAAAATATTATTTTGTTGCAAGTTTATCAAAAATTTCACAAAAGTGATTTCCTCTTTGTTCAAAATTTTGCCATTGGTCGAATGAAGAGCAGGCTGGCGATAGTAAAATGGTTTTTTGTGATAAGCTATAATTTTTTGCGTCTATAAATGCTTTTTTTACAGCTTTTTCAACTATTTGACATTTTTCATAGCTAATATTGTGCTTGTCTAGTATTTTGGCAAAATCATCGCTGGATTCTCCTACCAAATAGGCTTTTTTAATTTTATTAAAAAATGGCACTAAAGAATCAATTCCTCCTGATTTTGACCTTCCTCCCAATATCCAAAAAATATTATCGCAAGATTTAAGAGCAAAGCTTGTTGATTTAGCGTTGGTTGCTTTACTGTCATTATAAAAAGCAATATCATTTATTTTTCCCAAAAATTGCAGGCGATGTTTTAAACCTTTGAAATTTTCAATTATGGAGATGATTTTTGTTATAGATGACGAATTAAGTTTATCTGGGTAGTTTTTATGAATATTGCAAAATATTGAGGCAAAAGCTATAGCGATATTTTCGGCATTATGTTTGCCAATTAGAAATTTTGGCTTGATCTTGAATTGTGATTTATTGTGCAAAATATTATTATAAATTACACCATCAATAAATGACAATCCGTCAGCAATGATTTTATTAGTAGATATTGGTATTAAATGTGATTGAAAATTATTATCATCTTGTAGCTCGTTAAATATTTTTTGGGCTGGCTCATTATCGATATTAATTATAGCAAAATCTTCCTTATTTTGTCTTGCAAAAATTTGTTTTTTTGAGTGGCAATAATGTTCAAAGCTACCATAGCGCTCAATGTGATCGGGGGTTATGTTGGTGAGTGCAGCAATTTGAAATTTGGCAGTTTTTAATAGATCTATTTGATAGGATGATATTTCTAAAACATAATTTTTGCTTTCCTTAGATTGCGGTAAATCAAAGCAAGCAACTCCAATATTGCCGCCAAGCTCACTATTTAAACCTATATTTTGTAAAACATCATTAATTAAGGTGCTTATGGTGGATTTGCCATTGGTGCCAGTTATTGCAATAAAATTATGAGAATTATTGATATGATAAAAAAGCTCAATATCGCAAATTATCTTTGCGCCATTATTAAGTGCCTTAGTTAAAATGGGGTGAGGTGGCCTTAAAACTGGTATACCGGGCGAATTAATGATTATTGTATTTTTATCAAAATCAATATCTTGGGGTTTTAAAAATCTAATTTTTGTTTTGCTGTTTGGTAGGTTTTTTAGCTGTGTTTCAACTTTTTTTATTACTGACTCATCATCATTAGTTGCTATTAGTTCATTGCTAAAATTTTGAGCTAAAAACCTAATGCTAGACAATCCAGATATGCCAAGTCCGTAAACAACAAATTTATTTTGATGATTAAAATAATTTATTTTTGACATCTTAAGTTGTTAATTGCTGCTTTTTTATCCTTAGAGCCAAAAATATATGAGCCAGAAACCAAGACATCAGCGCCAGCATCAATAACAGATTTAGCCGTGATATCATTGATGCCACCATCAACTTCTAATTCTATTTTTTTACCTGATTTTTCAATTTTTTTTCTAATATTTTCAATTTTCCTTAGTTGGCTAGTTATAAATTTTTGGCCACCAAATCCTGGATTAACCGTCATAACCAATATAAGATCGCATTTTTCAAAGATATAATCAAGTTGAGACTCATTGGTTGATGGAATGATAGAGACTCCAGCTTTTTTATTGAATGATTTAATGAGATCCAGTGACCTATCAAGGTGAGTTGTGGCCTCAAGGTGAATAGTTATTATGTCAGCTCCAGCTTTAGCAAAATTTTCAATATGATGATCAGGATTATTTATCATTAAATGAGTGTCAAAAGGCAAGCTTGAGCATTTTCTGATATTTTTTATAATTTCATTGCCAAAAGTTATATTGGGAACAAAGCTACCATCCATAACATCAAGATGAATATAGTCTGCCCCAGCATTCTCAAGTGATTTTATTTCTTGGTCAATATTTGAAAAATCACAAGATAATAAAGAGGGTGAAATTTTTATCATTAGGTTATTTGTTGCTGCACTCAAGCAATGTTAAGTCATAAATAGGATGCTCCAATCCTGATATTGAAGGAGCTGAAGCTAGCATCCAGCCAAAAAATAAATTACTTTTTTGCACCTCATAGGAGTATTTTATTTCTTCGATAACTTCAATCAAAGCTTTGCTTTCGGGAGTTTGTTGCAAGGGAGCTTGCCAGCATTTATGAATCTTAATTAAAATATTATCAAATTTTTTTTCACTACCAACATTTATTTTTATAATTTTTTTTCTAGCGGTCGATTTGTCAAGCGCTTGTATTACTGCTGATTTATAGAAGTTTGATGGGTTAATTTTGCTACTATCTAANNNNGCTCTGATGCAAATGTAGTGAAGATATTTAGGAATATAAATATTGCCGATAGTGCCAATAAATTGGTTTTCATTTTTTTTCTTTATCGTTAGAGCTGAAAATAAATTTTCCCAATAAATCTTCAAAGCTAATTGATGATTGTGTAAATTCTATCTCACCATTATGCTCTAGAACTTCTAAATCACCACCGGGACTTATTTGCAAAAATTTCGACCCAAGCAATCCTTCTGAGGCAACTTTTATTGAGCTGTCCAGGGGTATTTCTATTTCTTGATTTATAGATAAATCTAGTCGCGCTTGATAAGTTGTAGGATCAAGACTTTTTTTATCAACAAATCCAACTTTAACGCCAGCAATTTTAACATCGCTACCAACTCCCACACCATCAATATTGCTAAATTTTGCAATCACATTATATCCATTATCGCCAGATATATTGGATCCCTTAAAAGACGATGTGACAAAAAAGACAGCACATATCAAGACAAATGTTCCAACTATTATTTCAAAGTAGTTTTTGTTGTTCATGAATTTGTACAATTATTTATTATATTTTCGGAGTCCAAGCCTCGTAGGCTGATTTTCTTTCCTGATCTTTTTTTGGGCTATAGGCAAGTTGCGTTCCTGTAAGATTGGGTAAATACATTTTTTGCCAAAAATATTTTTTAATTTTAAAATGTGATGGCACATCGTCACATTGATGATGAATCCATACGCGCCATTCGCTAGGAATTTTTGTGGCCTCAGGAGATCCTTTATAAACAACAAATCTTCTTTTTTTATTCTTGCTTTGAAAATATTGATTGCCAAATTCATCACTTCCAACTTTGTGATTAAAAAGCTTTATTGCAATTTTGTTTATAATATCCATAAATTTTTGAGTAAAATTCTAGGGTTTTATTGATAAGATTTTGATATGTTTATGTCGATATATCCATCTAATAATAGTATTAATCTATTGATGTTCTTATAAAGATTGATTTTATAAAATGCTAAAGTTTTTTTGTAGTATTGATTTTATGTTTTCATCATTAAAAAAATAATTTATTAATTAAATGTTTGCAAAGTGTAGGTCATTATCAATGATTGCTATAATTTATTTTTCCTATAGCAGTTACGCTTTGGCTGATAGCATTAG
>DDCV01000169.1:11296-15041 GCA_002335845.1 Rickettsiales bacterium UBA1997
TGCTTAGAATTTAAAAGAGATAAGTCAGATAAAGAAGATAATTATTATAATTATTCCAATAATATATTGCTGGTTAAAAAGGATTTTAGCAATGCTATATGTCAGATGATTGCTTGGTATAAGTATAGCGATGAATCTAACTTTAAAAACATCTCTCTTGCTAAAATATCAGATTTTATTAAAAATAATAAATCATTATATAACATCGAAGATATTAAAAAAACTGCCGCTAAAGTCATCATTAACAACAAGATGCCCTATGAAGATATAGCGCAATTTTTTTCCTTAAATCCGCCTCTCAATAAAGATTCTAGGCTATATTTACTTCAAGCAAAAATTGACTTTTTTAATAACAATCAAATCTCTGAATCTGGGCTTGAAAAAATCAATCAAGAGATATCGCAAGAGGTAGCAAAAATATGGATTGAAGAAAATTTTACCAATCAAGAAGGGGTAGAATTTTTACAAAAATTTCGTTCACAATTAGGTGAAAAAGATCATATTTCGCGGATTTCTAGATTGATAATGGATGATAGAATAAGTGAAGCACAAACAATATTTAGCCTTGTTAATGAAGATTATCAAAAGCTATTCAAAGCCGCATCTGACATTTCTATAAATAAAAGATATATAAATAATTTAATTCTTTCGGTGCCAAGAAAGCTTAGATCGCACGAAGCTTTGTTATATCGCAGAGCTTTGTGGTATAAAGAAAATAATGAAAAAGATGATATTGTTGAATTATTGCTAGATCTGCCGCAAGATCTAGCATATCCTGGAAAATGGTGGGGTTTAAGGCGATTATATGCTAGAGAATTATTAAAAACTAAGGATTACGAAGATTCTTATGACATAATATCAAATCATAATTTGCCAACAAGTCACAAAAAATACTGGGAAGCGCAATGGACATCGGGCTGGATTGCTTTACGCTTTTTAAATGAATCAAAAAAATCTTATAAACATTTCTTAGACCTATATAATAATGTTTCGCACCCAGTTAGTCTGGCGCGAGCTTCTTATTGGCTTGGTAGATCAATGGAAGAGCGTGGAAAGAAATCCCTGGCATTAAAATGGTATAGCCAAGCTGCAAATTATCCCACATATTTTTATGGTCAGGTTGCCATTAGCAAATATCATAGTTTGATTGATGATAGTGAGAAAATTTCTATCAATTTACCAGATATCCCTAAAATAACTTCCGAGGATTTGCTAGAAATTAGCAATTCTCATATAGTGCAAATGTCATATATCCTTCTTACTCAAGGTAAAATTAGCCAAGCTTCAGATATGTTGGAAGGTGCAATAATGAACTCCAAAACAAAGGGTCAAATTGCCATTATAATGAAGATGGTTAATAAATTTTCTAATCGTGCTTTAGAGGTAAAACTTGCTAGATCTGCCGCTAAAAAGAATGTATTTTTTATTGAAGATAGTTTTCAAATTTTAGATGAGATTAAGGAAGATCCTAATTCTCCATTAATACATGCAATTATAAGGCAAGAAAGCGGTTTTGCTAGAGAGGCTCTAAGTAGCGCAGGCGCCGTTGGTTTTATGCAGGTTATGCCAGAAACTGCTAAATTAGTTGCTAAGGAGATGGGGTTAAGATATGATAGAAGAAAATTATCAAGCGATATCGGCTATAATATTAAAATAGGATCTCATTATATTAAAAAATTAGTAGATAGATTTGATGGGTTTGAGATGCTAGCAATAGCAGCTTATAATGCAGGTCCAAATAACGCTTTAAGATGGATTGATGAGTTTTATGATCCAAGATTGGTAGGTAACGATATAGATAAAGTTATTGACTGGGTTGAACTTATAACTTACTATGAAACTAGAAATTATGTTCAGCGCATCATGGAAAATGTTATAGTTTATAAATATCTGCTATCACAAGACTAAATAAATATGTTAGATAAATTAAAAGAAGAGTGTGGTATTTTTGCTATTTTTAACTCTGAAGATGCTGCTACCAATACCGCTCTTGGCTTGCACGCTTTGCAACATCGTGGACAAGAAGCAGCGGGCATTGTCTCAATGGATGGTGAGTGTTTTTCATCTCATTTCGCCGAAGGTTTAGTTTCCGATAATTTTACCTCGCAAAATATAGTTAATAAATTATGTGGCCATTCTGCAATTGGTCATGTGCGCTATTCAACAATTGGTAAAAAATCTGCGCAAAATTTTCAGCCACTTTATGCTCAACTTAGTCTTGGATTTTTAGGATTAGCTCACAATGGCAATCTCACCAATACCAATAAATTAAGAAATGCTCTTATAAAAAAAGGCTCCATCTTCCAATCCACTATGGATAGCGAGGTTATAATTCATCTAATTGCGCTTAGTAAAAAATCGACTCTGCAAGAAAAAATAATTGATGCTATCTCGCAAGTTGAAGGGGCTTTTTCCTTAGTTTTAATACATAAGGATGGTATTATAGCAATTCGCGATCCTCATGGCGTTAGGCCTTTGGTTATTGGCAAATTAGGCGATTCTTATATTTTTGCTTCTGAAAGCTGCGCTCTTGATATTATTGGCGCTGACTTTGTTCGAGATATAGAGCCGGGTGAAATGGTTTGTGTCGATAAGAGTGGAGTTTCTGCTACAAAACCCTTTATAAAAAAGCCATCAAAATTCTGTATTTTTGAATATATTTATTTTGCGCGCCCAGATAGTAATATTGATGGTAAAAATGTTTATGAAATGCGTAAAAATATTGGCATTGAATTAGCAAAGGAGGTGCAAATAGAGGCTGATATAATAGTCCCAGTTCCCGATTCAGGGGTTCCGGCAGCAATTGGCTACTCTCAGCAATCAAAAATTCCTTTTGAGTTAGGTATAATTAGAAATCACTATGTTGGTCGCACTTTTATTGAACCAAATGATAGCGTAAGAAATTTTGGCGTTAAGTTGAAGCACAATGCTAATGCCAATTCCATAAAAGGTAAAAGGGTAATTTTGGTAGATGATAGTATTGTGCGCGGCACAACTTCTAAAAAAATAGTACAGATGATTAGGGATGCGGGAGCTGCCGAGGTTTATTTATTAATAGCTTCTCCACCCACAATATCGCCTTGCTTTTATGGTGTCGATACCCCTGATAAAAGTCATTTAATTGCCGCTACTAAATCTAGCGATGAAATATCAAAAATTATTGGAGCTAATGGTTTATATTACATTTCAATAGATGGACTTTATAAAGCTATAAATAAAGAGGGTCGTAATAATGAAAGCCCACAATATTGTGATGCTTGTTTTTCTGACGAATATCCAATACCATTGATTGATAAGGATGGTTCAGAATTGCCATTATTTGATTTTCGTAAATAATTATACCACATTTACAAAATATTTATTATGACTGAAGATAAAAAAATAAATATATCCCTAGTCAAGAAAATTGGCAAAATGACTTATGAAGAAGCTGTAAAAAGATTGGAGGAGGTGGTGGAAATTTTATCTTCCAAACAAGTTGATCTTGATAAAATGATTAATCTTTACGAGGAAGGCAAAGCACTACACCAGCATTGCAATAATCTTCTGGAATCAGCAAGAATGAAGATTGAGGAGATTGACTAATCTATCATAAATTAAATATCTTCTTTAAATGGCATAATACCATTTCCACAAATTAAATACTTATTTACCGCATCTTTGTTATTTTTATTTTTTAATTTTAAATCTTGAAATATCTGGATATTACAGCGATTTAAAGTTAAATCTAAAAATAAAAATATTT
>DDCV01000167.1 GCA_002335845.1 Rickettsiales bacterium UBA1997
ATATAATGATGTTGATGGTATTAGGTTTATCAAAGATAATGATTGGTGGTTATTGCGTGCCTCAAATACTCAGCCAGCTTTAGTTGCAAGATGCGAATCTGTTAATCCAGAAAATTTAGCAATCTTAAAACAAGAGCTGGTTAATATTTTAACTAAATTTGATATCACTATTCCACAAGAGTTAAGAAAGTGATTTATGTTGATTATTGGAATATCGGGCGGTATTGCTTCAGGTAAAAATCTAATTTGTGATATTTTTTTACAATATAAATCTAAGGTTTTTGATGCCGATAAGATTACTCATAATCTTTTAAATAATGATTTAGAGATTATTAAAAAAATTTCTCAAAATTTCCCCGAATGCCTTATTGGCAATAAAATAGAGCGCAAAATTCTTGCCGATCTAATATTTTCTAACCCTAATCAATTTTTTAACAAGATAAAAACTATTGAAGAAATAATTCATCCTAAAATTCGTCAATCATATCAAGAGTTTGTGGAAAAAAATAAATCAGATGATGATTTGGATTTTTTAGTTTTAAATATTCCGCTGTTGCTTGAAAACTCATTTTATAAATATGACAAATTGATTGCCATAAAATGCGATAAGGAAACTCGTCAAAAAAGATATTTATCTAGATTCAGATCTTCACAAGATTTGATATCGCAAAATTCAGAATCTAATAATTTAAACGAAATTGATTTAGTGAAATCTATTAAAAAATTTGATATTATTTGCGCAAGGCAACTTGATGATGGATCTAGAATAAAGAATGCTGATCATGTTATTGACAACAATCATTCAATTTTTTCTACCATAAAACAAGCAAAAAGTATAATACTTCAATATATTAGCTAATATCATTTGATATCTCAAAACAGGCAAAATCTTGATTTTTTTCAAGATTTTGCCTGAGTCATTTTCTTTTATCTAATTATAAAGATTTTGCATTATTTGATAAATATTCAGCAACTCCTTTAGAATCTGCTTTCATACCTTCCTTGCCTTTATTCCATCCAGCAGGGCAAACTTCACCATTTTCTTGGAAAAATTTAAGAGAATCAACCATTCTGATAGCTTCTTCAATATTGCGACCAAGTGGCAAATCATTAACAACTTGATGTCTAACTACAAATTCTTGATCTATCAAGAATGTTCCCCTTAAAGCAACAGATTCATTAGTTAAAACATCATAATCACGAGCTATGTTTTTAGTAAGATCTGCAACTAAAGGATATTGAACTTGACCAATACCACCATCATTGATTGCAGTATTTTTCCAAGCTAGATGTGAAAAATGTGAATCAACGGAAACGCCAATAACTTTAGCATCTCTAGTTTGAAATTCTTCTAATCTATTGTGAAAAGCGATAATTTCTGAAGGACAAACAAAGGTAAAATCAAGTGGATAGAAGAATAAAACTCCAATCTTACCACCAAGATATTCTTTTAAATTGAAATTTTCATTAATTTCATTATCGCCCATAACCGCACTTGCAGTGAAGTTTGGCGCCTGCTTTCCTACTAATACTGACATATTTTTATTTTTTAAGTTAATAAAATTTTAAGATTACCACAAGATTGCTAAATAATCATGAGGTAAAATGCTATAAAATCTGCATCAACTTCTAAACCTCACTTCAAAAAAGAGCAACTATATTTATGGGTAAAAAGATCGATAATTTTATTAAAAACATTACAAAACTTTATTTTGTACTTGACACAAATTAATTTTTTGTGTATTATTTTGATTCTTTGCAAAGAAAGGTAAAATATTATTTAAACACTTATTTTAGTTAATGAGTCTTATCTAGTAAAACGAAAAAATTTTTAATATAGAATAATGGATAATAACCCAGCTTACGCACCTCATACAATAGACCCACACACAAGAGCCTCTTATAACGGAGATATGGCAAAAGATGGTCTTGAAATTAATAATGATGTGCAGCAAAGGAGGCATAGCGCTCCAGCGATTATGCCTGATCGGCAAAATCAACAAAGAGAGGGCGCGCGACCAGATACTCCTGATTCTGAAGAGGATGTAATTGAATTCTTGCCACATCCTGGAACGGTTGTAACTGAAGTCTCGCCACTGTTTACAGGGCCAAATAAATATTTGGGCGGTTAAAATAAAATTTTATAAGTATGGTAACAGAAAATAATTTAAATATTAATAATGAGTTTCGAATAAATACAGGAGATAGCAATGCTATAAATAATGTCAGTGGTCAGGAGTTATTAAATGAAGGACGCAACACCGCTACGCGGAACAGGTCGCGACGCCCCGCTGGGGAACGAGTTCAATCTTCAATCGAGCATCCAGGGGCGGTTGTCACACCTCCAGCCCCTTCCGTAACCACAGCCGCGAATTCAAGAGCCACTTACAATCGGGTCGTGGGTCAAAATAATACAAGATCTGAAAGTGCCCCAGGTGCAACCGTTGCAAATCCACAAAATCAAGGACCGATTAACGCTGAATCTTCCATAAATTCCAGACCTAATTCTAGATAGATTTAATAGTTTATCTATAAGATAGATCTTTGATTGACGCTGTTTTTTTAAAGCCCTTTGCAAATTACCAATTTTTAGTAATTCGCAAGGGTTTTTTTGCAGAAAATATTAATAATTTTATTTGCATTTGGAAAATAAATTTTTAGTTTCAAGTTAGATATTTGATTTTTTAAACTGAAAATTATTGCCATGTCTTTATTAGATTCTAAGCCAATTTACAAGCCTTTTAAATATCCATGGGCCTACGATGCCTGGCTTAAGCAGCAGCAGGTTCACTGGTTGCCAGAAGAGGTTCCTTTAGCTGATGATGTAAGAGATTGGAAGCACAATCTTACTGCTAGCGAAAAAAGTCTTTTAACGCAAATATTTCGCTTTTTTACTCAAGCCGATATCGAGGTTAATAATTGTTATATGAAGCATTATAGCCAAGTTTTTCAGCCAACTGAAGTACAAATGATGTTGTCAGCTTTTTCTAATATGGAAACAGTGCATATTGCTGCTTATTCTCATCTTCTTGACACAATCGGTATGCCAGAAACCGAATATCAGGCTTTCATGAAATATAAAGAAATGAAGGATAAATATGACTATATGAAGAAATTTGGCGTTTCCACTAATAAGGATATCGCAACAACCTTGGCGGTTTTTGGCGGATTTACCGAAGGTCTACAGCTTTTTGCATCATTTGCTATTTTGCTAAACTTTCAAAGATTTGGCAAGATGAAGGGGATGGGGCAGATTGTTGCTTGGTCTGTTCGCGATGAAAGTTTGCACACTAACTCAATTATAAAACTATTTAGAACCTTTGTACAAGAAAACCCGGAAGTTTGGGATGAAGAGTTAAAAAGCCGATTATACAAAGCCTGCGCTACAATTGTTCATTTTGAAGATGCTTTTATTGACCTAGCTTTTGAAATGGGTGCAGTTGAAGGCCTGACTTCACGCGAAGTTAAAAGATATATCCGCTATATTGCGGATCGTAGGTTGAATCAGTTAGGTTTAAAAGATATTTACATGATTGACAATAATCCCCTACCTTGGCTCGATGAAATTTTAAATGGCGTGGAGCACACTAATTTCTTTGAAAACCGAGTTACTGAATATAGTAAAGCGTCAACCACAGGAACTTGGGAAGATGTTTTTAATGGTATTGATGATGATAATCAAAAAATGTTAGCTGTTTAGCTATTTGTGGCTTTTATATGAAAAAATTTTTTATTATTAAGCTTATCTGCTTTACTTTCTTCTGCTTTTCTATAAAAGCACAAGAGAGCAAGAGCCTAATTGTCTTTGCCGAGCCTAATTTATCAATTGTTTTAACAGAGCTTGTCCGCCTTTATTCACAAGAGCATAATGTTATAACATCTATTAATTTCAATTCTCCCGCAGATTTAATTGGTGACATAGATATGGGAGATCCAGCTGATGTTGTTATCACTGCTCACAAAGAGGCTATTGAAACGCTAAAGCTAAAAGGGTTAGTTGATGTTTACAATATCGGCAATATTGCCAAAGACTCAATCAACCTAGTAACTTCTATTAAAAATTCTCAAATTCCCACAAATTTACTAGACGGAGATATTAATATGGATCAGGCTCTATCTATTTTAAACGAAAGACGGTCGACTTTAATTCTTGATAATTACGGTAGCTCTTCAGGTCGATATAGTGGGGATTATTTGCGTAATTTAAATCTTGGTAAATTTAGCGTTTTTACTAAATTGGCCGAAGATAGATCTTCAATCGTTACCTCAGTTTTAAGTGATGATAATCACTACGCATTATTGCTATCAACTCAAATTAAAAATAAAAGTGGCTTAAGAGTTTTAGCATCTCAAGAATCTGATATAACTTATAAGCTTTTAGTGATAGCAGGGGATAACATGGATACAGCAAGAAAATTCTTGAGATTCTTAGAAAGCAATCAAGAAGCTCGACAAATTTTTGCTACAAACGGATTAAATAGTACATTTTGATATAATTTATACCTCTAATTCAAGTACAGTATAATAGATCTCTTGAATTGATTATATTATAAATCGCCCTAGACAGTTTTGGGGAGTCAAATTCCTCAAAATTTTTAGAAGTTTTTGCATTATCATTTTTGATTTATAATTGATAATTTGCGCAGTTATTTTTAGCAACTCATGGATTGTTGGTATAAATATTATTCAGGCCTTTCATTGATTTTGTTAACTATTTTTCTAACGTGACTAGTTATGCTTGAAATATTATTTTCTAGTTCTTGCAAAATATTAGTGTCATCATTTTCTAGCTCCTTTCTTAAAGCCATGATGTAAAGAACCATCAATATTTTTTCATCCGTGATATTGGACTCTTCAGCTAGTGCAATAATTTCCTCGTTAACTATCTTACCAATACTTATAATATCATTTTCTTCTTGCTTGGAGCAGTCAATCTCGTAAATTGATTTAAAAATAGGAATGTTAATTTTCATTTTATCCTAATTTTCTAATATTATTTTTTCAATAATCTTAAGATCCTGCTCAACGCTTTTAATAATTTTATTATTTTGCTCTGAATCATTCTCTATTTTGCGCTTTAGATCATTATTTTCTTGGCGTAATTTAGATAGCTCATTAAAAATATTTGGATTATAAAGCCCATCAGCTGTTTTACTCTTAACAAGACTCTCAACAGCAAATTCAAGCTGATTTATTTCGCAAGATAGATTGAGGAGTAGTTTTTTGAAGCGAATTTTATTACTTATAAGGCGCATTATTAATAATATTTATAAGAATGATATTTCTTAGGTAAGATTAATGATGTTAAGATTATAAATCAAAAATAAAATTTAATAATCTTTTGTTAAAAATAAATTTAAATATAAAAAATATGGATAATCAAGAAGATATAAATAATACTACAAATCTAGATCAAGGATATGATGTAATAACATCGCCATGGTCAATTGGGGTTCTAGGTTCCTTTCTGGCAGCCGCATCTATTATTGGTTTGTATAAACTTTGCAGTCGCTCATTACAAAGTGGTACGTCAACTAGTCGATATGAAGCAAGAACAGGAGGAGGAAATGATAGCAGAGACGTTCCTAGTACAAATATACAACCAACACCATATCAATCAGGGGCAGCAATATCATCGGATATAGGATTTGCGTCTATCTAAATAAATAATGCAAAATAAGCGTCAGCTTATTTTTCTTAATTATTAATTTAATAGACAAAAA
>DDCV01000132.1 GCA_002335845.1 Rickettsiales bacterium UBA1997
CAGTAATATTAGACATAGGAGTTGTCTCAAAAGTTCTATAAATCACATCATAAATCTGATTAAATGAAATTTCATCTTCAAGAAAATTCTTCACAGCGATTTCATTAGCTGCATTAAAAACGATTCCTGAGCTATTACCATTTTTACAAACCTCTCTAGCAATATTTTCTAATTTTTTTCTGTCTTCTGGAAATTCATTAAAGGTTAAACTCAATGAAGAGAAATCAATGGCATCAAAATTATTTTTTAGCCTTCTTGAATCAGATAAAGCATGGGCTATTGGTACTGTCATATCTGGGTTGCTCATTTGGCATATACTTGATCCGTCTCTATAAGAAACAATAGAGTGGACAATGCTTTGAGGATGAATAACTAATTCAAAAAAATGCTCATCTAAACCAAATAAATACTTAGCCTCTATCAATTCAAGACATTTATTAACAAGAGTGGCTGAATCGATAGATATTTTAGATCCCATGCTCCAGTTAGGATGCTTTAATGCTTGCTCTTTAGTTACACCCTTTAGACTAGAGAGACTCTTATTTAAAAAAGGTCCTCCAGATGCAGTAATTATTATTTTAGAAACATCGTCAGTATTTTTTTCTCCCGCCAAGCATTGAAAAATAGCATTATGTTCACTATCTATTGGAATAATAGTTGTGCCAGAAGATTCTGCTGATAGCAAAATTAATTCTCCAGCAGCTACAATACTCTCTTTATTTGCCAATAAAATTATCTTTCCTGTTTTTGATGCAATTGCAGTTGCTTCAAGACCTGCGAATCCAGTAATAGCAGAGACAATAATATCTATATTATCATCATTGATTAAAGCATTAAGATCAGGGCTTCCATTTAAAACTTTGCTATTAATTTGATTATCTTCTTTGATTTTATTAAAAGATTTTTCATTATTAATATGAATATATTCTGGTTTGAAAGCTTCTAAAATATTTTTAGCTTTAAATGTATTACTATCCAAAGTTATTGCATATAAATTCAAAGATTGTTGATTTTGCTCAATTACAGAAAGAACACTGTCACCAATACTTCCAGTAGCCCCAAGCAAAAGTATATTTTTCATTTACAGAAGAATAATTATTAGTAGCGTGATTGCCGGTGTTGCAGAAAAGTGTGAATCCACTCTATCTAATATACCCCCATGACCAGGCAGCATGGAACCAGTGTCCTTTATTCCGCTTTGCCTTTTCAAAAAACTAAAGAAATAGTCACCCGTAAAGGCAAATATAGATCCAATAATAAGAATTAGTATCAAAAGTGGGTTAGATTCAAAAAAATACACTAATAAAAACCCAAAAATAGCCGAACCGCAGATTCCACCAAGAAACCCTTCCAATGTTTTATTTGGGCTTATTTCTTTGAGCAATGAGTTTTTTCCAAAAAAAGAGCCAACCAAGTATGCAGAGCTATCTGATATAGCCGAGTTAAAAATAATTATTAGCATTAGGTAGTAATTAGAAAATGATAGGAAGCTCTCTTGGCTAATTAAAAATACCCCACTTCCAAAAAAACCTATTGGAATAAGTGTTCTTAGATAAATATTTTCAAATGAAATAAAGCTAAGTTTTATATATGATTTTGTTGCAAGTGAAACGCAGAACAAAAGCCAAAAGATTGATGTAAAAAGTACAATGTAGAAGAAAAATTTATCAGAATATAACGCTGTTAATATTGCAAACAACGAAATAATAATACTGTCGGCTATAAAGCTTTTATTGTTAGAGTTTTTAAACCATTCAAAAATACTTAGCCCTGTTATCAATNNCGGCACAGTGATACCTAGCCCAGTTAAAGATCTTGTTATAAAATTTTGTTTAAATTCTTGCGCCAAACCTTCTACTCACTTTATTAAATTTGTTGATACAGCTTATAAAATCATCTTTTTCAAAATCAGGCCAAAATTTGTCTATAAAAAATATTTCGGCATAGGCTATTTGGTATAAAAGAAAATTGCTGACCCTTTTATCTCCGCCTGTTCTGATTAATAAATCAATTTTATCTTCAGGCACACACGAGGAATTACTCACCATTTCTTCATTTATATCATCTATATTAATTTCCTTAGCAAGAACTCTCGAAGAGATATTTTTTGTTAAATCAACTATATCCTGTCTACCACCATATCCCAAAGCAACATTTAAATTTAGTGATGGCTCAGAAGTATTAGTATTAAACTCAGCTTCTTTAATTTTTTTTGATATTTTTTTTCCGAAATCATCATGTCTTCCAAAAAATGTAAGTTTTACTTTCTGCTCAATTAGTTCTGGAACCTGATCCTCTATAGCGATCAGAACTAATTTTTTAATAGCCTCTATCTCTGCTTTTGGGCGTGACCAGTTTTCTGAGCTAAAAGCATAAAGTGTTAGTGATGATATTTTTTGTTGCACAGATTCCTGAACTATATCTTTGACAACTTGAACTCCCTTTTGGTGCCCTTTACTTATATTCAATGAATTAGATAAAGCCCACCTTCCATTTCCATCCATTATAATAGCAACGTTTAAATTATTTCTTGATGCTTGTTTGAGTATCTTAGCCATGATGGCTTTTTAGATTTCTAGTAGATCAGCTTCTTTTTTCTTAAGTTCTGAGTCAACAAGAGCTATATATTTGTCTGTTTCTTTTTGTATTAAGTCTTCTAGGCGTCTTTGATCATCCTCAGAAATGTCCCCAGATGACTGATTATCTTTAATAGATTGATTAGAGTCTCTTCTTATATTTCTTACTGAAACTCTAGCATTTTCAGCCTCTGATCGTGCCTGTTTGATATAGTCTTGCCTAGTCTCTTCTGTTAGAGATGGCATTGAAATTCTTATGAG